>JBCCFX010000239.1:0-5129 GCA_039029515.1 Planctomycetota bacterium | reverse complement strand
GCAACGCGGACTGTCACCGGAGAATCTCAGCCGGTACTTCCGTCCTCACGAGGAGGGCTGGAGAATCCAGGATGAACTGCGCTCGATGGTCGAGTTCCGCACGCTGAATCTCCATCACGATCTCGATTCCGTTGGCGGACCGTTTGACATCATCTTCTGCCGCAACGTCGCGATTTACTTTGCTGATGCGGCGCGTGAACACCTATTCCGTCGACTGAGTGAAACGCTTGCCCCACACGGCGCACTGTTTGTCGGGGCACAGGAATCGCTGGATCAGTACGACCTGCCGCTCATCAAGCAGCAGCATTGCCGATGCATGTTCTATTGCGGTCCGAAATCAGATCTGCTGGTGGCGTGACCGACACGATTGCACCGATTTGACGCATCGTGTTCGCGCCGGGAGCGCACGAGACGATTCACATCGACGATATTAACCAGAGAACGCCCTGCTCGCCCGACTTTTCGTGCGCATGACGCATCCCCGCGACTCGGCGCGGGCGTTGTAATGGGTCACAATAGACCCGTCGGCGAAACGATCAACCGTCCGACGCGGCGATGAGTTCGAATGCCCCGACGCAGCGCACGTACACCCAACTCGTGTCGGCGGCTGACATCGTGATGCGGGTCTCGGTCGTGCCCTGCGATCCGATGAACGCGCCCGGCTCCACCGTGACGCGATCAGCCGAATCCGGTTGATGGATGTCAACTCGTCCCTTGATCACCACCATCCCGAGCGATGGATCATCACTGTGGATCGTGCAAGTGAGCCCGGCAGGCACAGCCACCATCGCGCCGCTTGCCTGGTCGTCCTGCGGATCACCCCACAGGAACGTCAGTTTGGGTCCATCTGCAGGCTGCATGTCAGCCGGCATGGTGATCCGATTCGTCGTCGATGCATCCAGCCAGATCATGTTGGCGGCATGCACGTTGATGGCGCGTTCGCCGTTGTCCGTCGCCTCCTCGGGAGGCATGACCAGATACGGGCCGTTCTGAATCTCGATATAGGCAACGCGACCGTCGCCCTGTGCGGATGTGATGTGCACCTCGCCCGCTGGCTGTGTCCAATACGAGCCTTCGGGCATCCACAGCTCCTCGGCCTGCGGATCATCATTGTGCACTTCGCCTTCAATCACGATGCCGCGGTAAGTCGTGTTGTGAATGTGCGGCGGCGAGGAAAACCCTTCCGCAAAGCGCACAAGAAACCCGGTCGCATCAGTGCTGGTGCGATCGCCCCAGAGATCCGCCGCCCGCGGTCCAGCGTTCCCGCGTAATGGATTGAGCGCGCCCCATTGTGCATCGGAAATCGTCACGATTTCAAATGGAGATCCGACCACAGCGCCCACGGTTGCAGCATCATCGGTTCCAACGTTCTCATCCGGTGTTTCGTTGCTCGAACAGCCGGAACTCAGGTACAGCGTCATGCCTGCACACAGACCAACACAGATTGATACTGCATGAGATGTGGACATACGTGTCATGACGAGTTTCACTTTCGACTTTAAAGAGATTGCAGTCCTGAACCAACGAACTTCGCGAAGACCCTACGACGATCTCGTGCGGCGGACAAGTACGCACAAAATTGTGCGTACCTCAAGGTGGCGTTGACGGGTCGATTCATGGCTCCTCACAAAGCGCAAGGAGTTCGTCGACTGAAGTATGCACGCGTCCGACGCAGGTGTCAGCGCAGCCGTAGTACAACCGAACCGCACCACCAGCATCCACAACCATGCCGCTCGGGAAGACGACGTTCGGCACTTGCCCGACAAGCTCATATATCTCGCGCGGCTCAAGGATGTTCATCGCCCCGCGCGCGATCACCCTGCTCGGCTCATCGGCATCGAGCAACACAACGCCCGCCTGATAGACGTTGCTCGACGCGAAGTGCGTCGCGACCCCGTGATACACATGCAGCCAGCCACGATCCGTCAGGACCGGCGGCGGGCCAGAGCCGATCAGTTCGTCCCAGTAGTGCGGCCGACCGCGCATGACCTTGCGTCCCACCGTCCAGTCAACGAGATCGGTGGACGTCGAGACGTGAATCGCAGATCCGGTTCGCGGCCCATCATCGAGCTGAGTCTCATTCGGGCGTTCCAAACGCATCCACGATCCATTGATGCGCTGTGGGAACAGCACGCCATTACGACTGTCGCGCGATGCATCGATACCTACCAAGGTCCATTGCGTCGGCGAGTGCATTCGGGCAATGCCAAGTCGACATGCCGGCGCATCTGCGCGCGTGCGGACATCGACGGCGAACACCATGTAGACATCGTCATCGATACGCGTCAGCCGCGGATCATAGATGTGCAACACACGTTCATCGTGTTCGGCGATACCTTCAATGGTCGCAATGCCATCGCAGAATTCTACTCGCCCATCATCGTGCGCGAACGCGGGGACAAGGATCGTTTCGCGGCCGCGTGTCTGGACACGGAGCATGAGCAGGTCCGCATCGCCAACTCGAATCGCGCCGGGATTGAAGACACTCGACACATCACGCAGCGTGGGCATGAATACTGGAATATCCGTGCGCGTGATGATGGGATTCGCAGGATCGCGTTGCATCAGGCGTGGTCCTCATCGAAGTTCGAAGGCTGCTCGCTGACGATGCCGGTGTCATGCTCGGATACATCGCGCAGCCGCAATGCCCGAAGCAGTTGGATGACATTTCGGAAGCCACCGATCATGAGCCAGACGGTGACGGTGGCAGACACCGCGACCATGATCCAGATCTTGATCTGCCAGAACCGGATCCATGCGCTATCGAGATCGCGCACGTTGCCATCCTGAACGAGGACGTGCCAACCGACGAACGCGGAACCGATCGCCAGCACGCCGATCCAGGCACCATTGAAGGCGATCGTCACGACGTAGAGCCAGCGATCGCGGCGCGTGAATTCCTCAGTGACGCCAACCATGCGTAGCGCGGCTGACCAGCGCGACGGTGCGGCTGGTGTCGCGGCCGGCGCACGGTCGTCCCTGTAAGCGCCGCGATGCAGCAGTCGATCGAGATCAAACCGCCGACGAAACGGAAATGCTGCCGCGACGTACAGCACAGAGCAGACGACCATCGCCCATCCCCAGAGTTGCTGACCATTCGGCAACGCATGTTCGACACTAGCTGCGAGCGATTCCGCTCGCGTCTGCCCAAGCCAGTTCAGTAGTCCGAAGAACGCCACGCCGTCATCGCGCCACACCTGATTGGCCTGCTGCAAGACGAGGCCTGCGACGACGAGCAGAATGCCTGCAATCGCGGCGACCCACGCGCTCCGCGCTGTGCCATACCGCCAATACAGGCCACCGATGATGACCGCACCAGACCAACCGACGAAGATCGCACCGGTGGCGGCGAAGTACAACAGGACTGCTTCGACGTGCAAGACAAACGTGCTGAAGATGAGAGCGAACATCGCCACGCCGCACGCCGCGCCGCGCAGGAGCCGAAGCTGAGCCCGCTGCGACAACCCTGATTTCTTCGAGCGCAACGGCAGCACGACATCCTGAATGAAGATGCTGCTCCAACTGTGCATGTACGTCGTATGCGTTGAGATGAACGCGCCGAGCATCATCGCCGCCATCATGCCACGAAGGCCGACCGGCAACACTTCACGCAATGTCATCGGGACCAGCATCTGCGAACGGATCTGATCCGATTCGATCAATCCGGCTGTCTCCTGCACACCGACCTGCACGCGACCCCAGTCGGCGTGATGCAGCAAGACGAACACAAGCACCGGTACGACCGTCGTGAATAGCATCTTGCCAATGTCGTTCCAGATGTAGAGCACTGCGCCCATCTTCGCTTCGTGGGCCGATCGCGCGGACGCGTTGTACGCCTGAGTCCCCTGCCATGCCATGCGCGCATAGAGATACCCAATAAGGCCAATCAGGAAGTACTTGTAATTGAAGTCTTGAACGTCACTCGTATCGAACGGATTCACCTTGGATACACCGGGCTCGGTCGACATCAGCACTTCGGCGACCTGCGACCAGTCAACGAGCCACAGCATGAACACGGTGAGTACAACGAACGACACGTTCGTAAATGCACCCTGCAGAAAATCCGTCAGCAGAACACACACCTGACCACCGAGCAACACGATCGCAAGCGAGGTCGCGAGCAGGATGATCATGATCGTGACAAACAGGCTGACTTCAACGCCAGCAACGACGACGACGTCGGGCAGTCCACAGAAGTACAGGAAGAACCGTGCGCCAACGGATGGGAAGATGCCGAAGTTCAACATGCCCGAGGCAAACGCGACAAGCCCGGCGAAGATACGAAATCGACGTGAGTACCGGCGCTCAAAGAATTCGGCAAGCGTGAGGCAACGCGTCTGTCGAAAGCGATAGATCACCCAGCCGGTCAGCATCGCGAGCACCATCGCGACCGACACCAGTGGCTCCCACCACTGCAGGACAAATCCTGCTTCCTGATTCTGTTCGAAGAAACCGATGATGCTGATCGCGCCGACCATCGATGCTGTTGCGGATACGGTCAGCAGGTACCTGCCCGCACTTCTTCCTGCGGCGAGATAACCCGCAACATCTTTCATCAACATACGGCCGCCAATGGCAATGGCAGCGAGCACGCTCAACATGACGAGCACGATGGTCCAGTCGACCGCGTGCATCAGCGCGCCTGCCCCACATCACGATCGCTCAGCGCGCCAGCGTGATCGATTCGAAGTGACCGGCCGGCTGATGTGCGAATCGTCGCGTTGAACCATCCCTTGCCAGATGACACATCGGGTGGCCATGTCCATGCCGATGGCAACATCGCCGGACGTCCCATGCGTTTCGCCGATTCCACATCGCTCTTCCGCGCGACATCGCTGAACAATCGAAGCGCCATGCGCGCCTGATCATCTGGCTGAACCTCCACGGATCGGTCCATGTCGTCAAGCGTACGAAACTCTACAAAGCCCCAGTATTCCGGCTCGTGCATGGCAATCGCGCGTTGCGGCGTCCATACCCAGTTCTGTTCCGCAAACGATTTCCCGGTCGATGGATCAATTGTTTTGTCGTAGCCACCCGGTCGCGCATCGAGCCGCCATTGCACGCGCGAGAAATTGATGCGCCAGCGATCGCCGGGCTCAGGCGGGCACGCGACATCGGTCAGCTCATCG
>JBCCFX010000238.1:0-5142 GCA_039029515.1 Planctomycetota bacterium | reverse complement strand
TGTTGCTGTTCGCCCTGCGCATTGGGATCGGTTGATGGCTGTTGTTGCTGTTCACCCTGTGCATCGGGATCGTTTGATGGCTGTTGTTGCTGTTCACCTTGCGCATTGGGATCGTTTGATGGCTGTTGTTGCTGTTCGCCCTGCGCATCGGGATCAGTTGATGGCTGCTGCTGCTGTTCGCCTTGCGCATTCGGATCAGTTGATGGCTGTTGCTGTTCACCTTGCGCATCTGGATCGGTTGACGGCCGCTGTTGCTGTTCACCTTGCGCATTGGGATCGTTTGATGGCTGCTGTTGCTGTTCGCCCTGCGCATTGGGATCGGTTGATGGCTGTTGTTGCTGCTCGTCTTGCGCATTGGGATCGTTTGATGGCTGTTGTTGCTGTTCACCCTGCGCATTGGGATCGGTTGATGACGGCTCATCGAATGTGTCCGCCGCATCGTCAAGCGCATCGCGGAGGTCATCGAGTCGCTCCTGGCTGCGCGCATCCGCATCGTCCTGCCGGCGAGATTCATCAATGTCGCGGGCGAGATCATCGACCGTTCGGTCGTCCAACCCCGATTCGCGGAGTCGCTGCCGGACATCGTCATCCGTCATCGTCGTGTCATCGATCAGCGATCGCGCGAGCTCATCATCGATGCCTTCATCGCGCAACGTCTGTTCGAGCGCCCGGCGACGTTCACGCTGTTCCAGTTCGGCGAAGTCCTGCTGTGATTCAACGTCATCGGCGCGATCTCGAAGATGATCGGCGAGTTGCTCACGCTCCTCATCGGTGAGTTCATCCTGCTGCTGACGAAGCGCATCGAATGCCTCCGCCGCACGACCGAATTCGCCGCGACGAAGCGCATCCTCGAAATCCTCGGCGGACATCGGGACATCGCGTTCAGGCATCCCCGCGAATTGCCGGGTGACATCATCAACCGCCGCCAACTCACGGTCAGCGTCATCGCGCAGGTCTTCGGCGACCTCATCAAGACGTGTCGCAACATCCTCGCGCACGCGATCGAGATCCGCATCCATCGCCTCGACCGGCTGGTTGAGTTGTTCCGCCAGTCGATCCAGCGTTTCAAGTTGATCGCGGACCTCCGGTGACGTCTCTTCATCGAGCAGGTCTTCGAGTGGGTCGAGCGCATCGTCGATCGTCGCCGCGAGCGCTTCACGCTCTTCGTTGATTTCGACCTGTTGTGCTGCCTGCTCTGCCGGTGTGAGCGCGATTTCATCACCGCCTCGGCGCGGCATCCACATGACGATGCCACCGAGCATGATCGCGAGCACCAGCGCGAGTCCCCAATCGCCGGTCAGCTCGACGGGCAGCGCACTGCGCAGGTCGAGTCGTGAGGCGATGTGATCCGCCTGTTTGCGGACGAGGGCCGACCCGGCTTCATCCTGCCATTGCGCTGCGTCAGCATCATTGAGCGCGACGGCCGAGCCGATCTGATCACCCAGATGCAGCGCGCGATCGATGCGGACCGCGGCGTCGAGGGTTGGTGTCGGGCGAACAATGGCCACGAACAGGCCGATCGCGAGGCCCGCGCATGCCGTAGCCGGCGCGGTCAGGATCGGCCACTGCAGGCCGACGATGCGTTCGACGAGCACGGCAATCACGCCTAGGACGATGCCGACGATCAGCCCGCGCGCTCCCCAGCGCACCATTCGGTTCAGCCGAATGCGTCGCTTTGCCTTTCGAATCAGGGCTGTGGTGGCGGTCATCGTGGATCCTCAACGCGTGGCCTGGCGTTCTTTCCGGACGTGTGGCCTGGGAAGGGGCGAAACGTGATGGCATTTCCTATGCCGATTTTCTGCCAACACACTCCGGTTTCGTTCGTCACATCATAGGTGGCTCGAGCCGCAGCCGACCGAGATGGCATCGGGGCTGGCACGCGGTGGATGGCCACACCTTGCTGGGAGATGCCATCATGCTGCACTGTGCTCTTCGTCGCATCCTGCTGTTCAGTTTCCTTCTGGTCATGATCCCGGCGGGCGGTCGAGCCTCGGCCGCAGGGTTGCTCGCGCCGACCGATCAGACATTGCCGCCGCTGCGGATCTCCGATCACCTCGTCGACGTGACGATTGAGAACGGCATCGCCCGGACGTTCGTGACGCAACGATTCGTCAATGACACGAATCGCCGGCTCGAAGCCACGTACATCTTCCCGTTGCCGGAAGACGCCGACCTCACTGACTTCACGCTGTCATTCAACGGCAAGCAGGTCAAGGGCGAAGTGCTGCCCGCGGATCAGGCGAGGCAGATTTATGAGTCCATTGTGCGCCAGAGCCGGGATCCGGGACTGATCGAGTTCATCGGTCGCCGGCTGCTGCGCATGCGCGTCTTCCCGATTGAGCCCAAGAGCACGACCACGATCACCATGGCGTATCAACAGGTCTGCACGCCGATGAGCGACATGATGTCGTATTGCTACCCGCTGCGCACACCGTCGGCAGATGGCAAGGCGTTCGGCACGCTGCGATTCGCGGTCGATCTCAAGGCATCCGCGCCGCTCAAGGCGATCTGGTCACCGACGCATACCGTTGACATTGCGCGTGACGGCGAAACGAAAGCGAAGGTCGCCTACGAGCGTACGGTCGGATCACTCGATGAAGACTTCGTGTTGCTGTTTGATACTGAAGATGGCGACCTCGGCCTTTCCGTCGTCGCACACAAGTCAACGGATTCCGACGACGGACACTTCACACTCTTGTTGTCGCCTCGACATCTGTGGGAAACCGCAGTCGACGAGCCACAGGACGTTGTGTTCGTGCTGGACACGTCTGGTTCCATGGCCGGTGAGAAGATTGTGCAGGCTCGACGCGCGCTTGAATACTGCGTCCAGCGCCTGGATGCACACGATCGATTCAATATCGTGCGCTTCTCGACGGGCTACGACGAGCTGTACCCGGCGCTCGAGCCGGTCACCACGGAATCGCGCGACAATGCCGCCACGTGGATTGAGCAGTTCCGAGCGCGCGGCGGCACCAATATCAGCGACACGCTCGCGCATGTCTTCTCAATGCTCGAAGCACGATCGCTCGATGACACGTCGGAGAATCGCCCATTTGTGGTGGTATTTCTCACTGACGGCAACGGGAATCAGCCGGCCGCAGCGACGTTGAAGCGGTTGGCTGAGATGAACGTCAGCGAAGACATGATGCGCGTCTTCACGTTCGCGGTCGGCGATGATGTGGATACCGCGATCGTCGACACGCTTGCGACCACGTATCACGGGAAACCAACCTATGTTCGTCCTGGCGAAAATCTCGAACTCATGCTCGGTGACTTCTTCAGTGTGCTGAGCCATCAGGTGCTGACGAACCTCAAGCTCACGTTGCCCGCCATTCATGCGACGGAGCGATATCCGGTCACACTTGGTGATTTGTATCACGGCCAGCAGATCGTGCTCGCGGGCAAATTCGCCACGCCGTTGGCTGGTCCCGTGACACTGACGGCGCGCCAGCAGGGTAAGCCGGTGACGTACACGTGGGACGATGTTGCGTTCACGCATGAGCCGTCAGCGACGTATGTGTCGTCGATCTGGGCGGGACGCAAGATCGCGCATCTGGTGGATGCGATCCGTCTCAATGGTCGGCAGCCTGAACTCATGGATGAACTGATGACGCTGTCAATGACGTACGGCATTCAGACGCCGTACACGAGTTGGTTCGTCAATCCGGAAGAACAGCAAGTCGTGTTGGGTCAGCCGGTACTTCGCAGTCGACTTTCGACCGGCATGCCGCCGTCGAGTCCGGGCCGACGGCGACAATCGGGCGGAGGTGGCGGTTCGATCTTCGGCGATCCCGACATGGCCACGGATAAGTCCGGCGCACCGGAACTTGATCTCGACAGTTCGCTGTACGCGGTGAGCGGCGAGACCGCGACAGAGATTTCTGATTGGCTGTCTTCAATGCGTGGCGGTGTTACGATGGAAGCTGCGCGCTCAATGGACATGCGGGCGCGGGTCGAGATGGTGCGCGGGCGCAAGCATTTCCGCATCCAGGATGTGCTCGTGGACGAACAGTTTGATGGTGAGCAGGAGCTCATCACCGTCCGGTTTGGTTCCGCCGCATACTTTGAGTTGCTGACGTTGCGACCCGAACTTCGCGATGTGTGTCGGCGCTCCCGCGAGGTCGCGGTTCGTGTCCACGAAACACTGTCATTGCTGGTGGTCATGGACGACGGTATCGACGAGTTTTCTGACACATTGCGCGAACAAATCGCCGGTTGAATTCGTTGTATTGATGGAAACCACCGGTCACCCTGCGTGACCCGCAGAGAGACCGAACAGCCTTCTCCTCTTCCCCCACACGGCCTGGATGTCCACGTTGGCATTCAGGCCGTTTCCGTGCGCACGGCAACAACTCGTGTCGTTCCGTTCCCGGGTTCCTACAATGTCGCCATGTTGACGAGACAGTCATCACTGCTGCTAGTCTTTCTTGCGGCCCTCGCCCTGGCGTCACCCGCGCTCGCGCAGCGCCGTGCGGAACTGCCGTGGTGGGATCGATCGCGCGCCAAGCAGGTCGGCTACTACCTCATTCGGACCGATCTTGAAGCGGATACCGCGAACCAGATTGCGCTCCATCTCAATGTGATGTACGAGGAATACGCCCGGCGACTCGCCTCACTCCCGCCACGCGCCCCTGAAAAGCTCAACGTTTACGTCTTCTCGCGCTACGACGACTACGTGCGCACCCTGCGTGCGCGGTACGGCATTATCGGCGAGGGATCGGGCGGCATGTTCTTCGTCACGGCGCAGGGCAGCGGCCTCGCGTTCTGGACCGAGGATCTTCCACGTCGACGCATCGAACATGTGATGCAGCATGAAGGGTTTCACCAGTTCGCGTATAGCCGCTTCGGCAACGACCTGCCGCTCTGGGTCAACGAAGGCATGGCGGAGTTCTTTGGACAGTCAGTCCTCGTCGGGCGCAAGTTGATTCTCGGTCAGACGCAGGAGCGTGTCATCGAGGCGGTCAAGGTTGCGGTCGATGCGAACGAGCATATTCCGTTCCAGGACATGCTCACCATGGATTCCGCGCGATGGCTTAACGCCGTGCGGACCGGTCAGGCGGCGCTGCAGTACGAGCAGGCGTGGTCGATGGTGCATTTTCTCGTCTATGGCGACGGGGGGCGATACGTCAAAGCCTTCGAACG
>JBCCFX010000237.1:0-5153 GCA_039029515.1 Planctomycetota bacterium | reverse complement strand
GTCGGCCTGCCGGAGCTTGTTGACGATCTGTTCAGGCTTGTGACGAGTCCGTGCCATAGTCGATGCCCTCCCTGGACCCGCGGAGTCTAACACTCACACTGGACCAGTTTCTGGGGGGCAGGTCAGGCTAGGACAAGGATGATGGCGAACAGCGCCGATACCTCGCCATTGCGGAGGTAGGACACGCCGGCCATTGCGAACGCGAATCCGATTGCCCAGAGGATCAGCTTCACTTCGCACCTCCGATCGAGGTGCGGTCAGTGATCAGCCGTACTTGGTCGCGAACTCGTACGCCGCGCTGCCGCGGTCGATGTACGCGAGGACGCCCGAGTCTGAGCGATGACCGCCAACGGCTTTCGCCTTGGCCAACGAATCCGCCATCGCTTCCCGGTACGCTGCTGTGATCGCTGTGTGACGCAGCTGATGCGTCGTGTACGCCGGCAAACCGAGACGCTTGCACGCTGACTGCACGGCTCGACGGATCGTGTGAGGCATCACATGGCCCGTCGGGTTCTTGTCGCTCGCCCAGACGAAGTCCGTGGCTTGAGCAAGGGGCAGCTTCAGAATCTCCTGAGCCTGTGGCCCGAGATAGATGACCTTGTGCTGATACCCCTCGGACGTCTTGTGATTCGTGCCCAGGTTGTAGACCCACACGTCGCTGTCGCTCGTGTCGATTGATGACGTACGCATCTGTAGCACTTCGCCGACTCGCATCCCGGTCACGCGAAGCAACTTCACGATGTCGACGATCGGTGACCTCAGCGATGACACGATTTGCTGAACATGCATGTCCGGCAAAGAGGTCACGCTGGCCTTCGGCGCCAATCGTGGGTCGCGTTTCTGAATGCGACGCAACTTGCGTAGGCCGTCGGGAATCGACTCCGGAATCAGGCCGAGCAAGTACGCCTGCTCGAAGGCCGTCACGATCCGGCGCATCGTCGCGTTGATGTAGGACGCCGACAGCGACTGTCTGACCAAGTCGTCCTGAAGAGCTCGAAGATGAATCCGAGTGAACTCCTCGGCCTTCATCGTCCACAAGGCGACAGTCTTCGGCTGCTGGCCAGGGAGCTGGATTCGAACGATCGTGTTCAGTTTCTCGAGAGCGATCGCCAACGATCGAGCCTCGGAGTTGTTGTACGAGTCGGGCGTCACGCGGTAGTGAGACTGGGCCCAATCCATTACCGGCTTCTCGATGTCCCGAACAAGGACCGCTGAGTCGGCTCTTTGGTGCCCGCCGGCAACCCAGGCACAGAAGTCGAGGTCGCACTGACGCTGTGCTTCTTCTCGCGTCCCGCGATACACCCGACGCTCTCCACCGAAGTAGACGCGCCATGCTCCGGGCCGCTGATTCCAAGGCTTTACGGAGGGAATATCCATCGGCTGCCGTTGTACCAATTTTGGATTGGTTCAGACGCACATTGGTACTGAACCAATGTCTACAGGCGCTCTTGTACCGTCCGGCACTTGTGTTTTCGACCCTGTCAGGGCTATAGTGCCGGTTGTCTGCTCTGCGCCTGTAGCTCAATTGGATAGAGCATCGGTCTTCGGAACCGAGGGTTGGGGGTTCGAGTCCCTCCAGGCGTGCTTTTCTTTCGGCTGATCGTCCGCGGCAATCCCGCGTGACGCGAGCCGCAGTCCCCGGAGGGATCACAACATGATGTTTACGCGCCCCCACGTCGCCATCGCCTCCGCGCTGGTGTGCTCGATCGGTCTGTCCACCGCGACCGCGCAGACGCGGCCGGCGAACGATGACGCGATCGACCTCCGTGCCGATAGTGCGCACAAACTCCCGCATGCGACGGCGACAGAACTGTGTGCTATCGACACGCTTCGGCTGGTCACGTGGAACGATGCCGAACACGTCATCGTGCAAGCCGTGCTCTGGCAGGATGACAGTACGAAAGAAGGCGAGACCAACGACGGCCGAACGATCGGCGACAACTCATCGCTGCGCATCGACGTTGATGCGAACGGCGAGATCACGCCGAATGTCGACCGCTCATATGCACTCAATCCGTGGCCGCATCTTGCGGGACTGCATTACTCGATCGAACTCGGCCGCGGTGGCTCGACCGGCTTGCGGAAGAACTCCAAGGGACATGGCGCGATTACATATCACACGACGCCCGACGGCGCGACCGTCCGTGTCGATACGTATGTGATCCCACTGGCTGAACTCGACCGCGCGCCCGGCGACACCATTCGAATCGCATACCACGGCTCATCGACGGTGCCCGAGATGGTCGTGAACTCGGTCGGTTATGAGCACGATGGGAAGTACTACGCCTTCCACCTGCCGATCGAGCAGTATCACGAGATGGAACTCGCCAGCGATGCGCCGACGATCGATGTGACCGACGTTCCCCGAGGTCGCAATGCAACCGTCGCCGCGGCGAAGCCGGCACTCAAGCCAAAGCCAACCGTCGGGTCGACGCCGCCGGCATTGCGTGCCAAGGAGTGGATCAACACCGATGGTCCGGTGTCACTGAAATCGCTGCGCGGCGAGGTCGTTGTGGTCGAGTTCTGGGCGACGTGGTGCGGCCCGTGCGTGGCCGGCATTCCGCATCTCAATGAGCTGCACGAGAAGTACAAGGACGATGGGCTGCACATCGTCGCGTTCACGGATCAGAGCAAACGTGGCATCAGTTCGTTCCTCGACAAGACACCGATGCACTATGCGATCGGCACCGGCAGTTCGCTCGCGCGCGAGTACGGCGTGACCGGCATTCCGCATTCGTTCATCGTGAATCGCGATGGCACGGTGCGCTGGCACGGTCATCCTGCGATGCCGGCGTTCGACAAGGAAATCATCGCGGCCCTGGCTGAGCCGAAGCCGTAAGTTAAAGACTCCAGTGCGACGCTCAGTCGATCGAGAATCAGGCAATTCATCACCTATTCGCGCGGTTGTCTTCGCGTTCGCGGTTTTCACGAATGCCTTCGTCATCGTCCCGTACACTTGCATTGGCTACTTCAGAAGTGGTTCAGACCTGGCAGCATTCCTGGTTTGCACGGCATTGGCGATGTTTCCTGGAATTGCAATCGTGGTCCTTCACAGGACGACACGGCAAGCAATTCACCCACTGACTGCTGTCACCGTGTATGCCATGCAAGGGATCCAGGCTTGCCTGTTCGGCTCGGTATTTCTCGCGGATCTTGGCCTGCCGTTGACACAGCGGTTCTTTTTCCTCACTTTCGTCATCTCTTCGATTCTGACTGCGATCGCGATCCTGCAACGTGATCGCCATGACGCCCCCTGGGTGTGCCGCAAATGCGGCTACGACTTACGAGGAAGCATGGACAGCACGCATTGCCCTGAATGCGGCCTCGACAGGAAACGTTCGCCGCTCATGAAGTCGGGAGCATCACCGTCGGTCGAAATGACCACTGACCCACGCGATCACCTCCTCAACGGTGCGGACAACTGAGTCGTCGCCTGCAGCCGTCAATTCACGCCATGGATCAAATCTGACCAGCGGCTTCTGGTAGCGTTGCGCGAGATCATTCTCTGATTGCGTTCCTGTCCCACCGGGCATGGCAATGATCACATCAGATGACAACACGTTGATGTGATTGCGCGACATGACATCCGCGCCGTCTTCTCCGCGCGCGGTCAGATGCGTACGTATGACCAGTTCGACGTGCTCGTTCGGATACCCAACTGGCGATGATGCGGTATCATCGGGCTCAGCCGGCAGCACGCCGACGATGAGGCCATCGCGCCGCTCGACGGATGCGAAGCCGCTCGACACGGCGGCCATCACGCCGCCTCCACCGCCGGTGAGCAGATGGACGCCTGCACTCGCAAGCCCGCGGCCGAGTGCTAGCGCGTGCGGCGCGAATTCACGCGTCCCTGAACCCATGACACCTACAACTGGTCGTCGCTTCATCGCGCGATGCATTTCGTCATGATGATTCACCAATAGACAAACAGCCGGCGCGGGGATTGCCCGCACCGGCTGAGGTTGGTTCTATGCAATGTGGATTGTCGTCCGACGAATCCGAACGGCTCAGCCGCCCGTTGCTTCGTCAGCCGCGTCTTCGACCTTGTCGATCATGTCGTTCGCCTTATCGGCGGCATCGTCCATGACATCACCTGCCTTGTCGGCCATGTCGTCGATCGCATCACCGGCTTTGTCGGCGTCGGACTTTTCGCAACCCATGAGGCTCATGGTGCCGGCGAGCATGCCGACGGCGATCAGCGACGTCCACCCCTGAATCTTCATATGAATTCCTTTCTGAGAATCACGGCCACCGCTCCGACCATCCTGCGGGGAGTTCGGCACCCATCAACCTTCTGATGATGAGTTTTACGGCCCTGTAGGTCAAGTCTATCCGCAGCATTCGCACATCATGATGTGCCGCCAACTTCTTCGGAATGCGTCGATTTTGCTTTCATCAGCGGCGTTCTGACGCGATCACGCCCGAATCGCGACGAATTCGGACAATCTCATCCAATCGTCGACTTCGCTATGCTGTGCGGGAATCGTTCGCTGATCACCCCGGAATCGACATGAACATCATCGTCATTTCATTCTGCGTCTACACCGCGTTCATCGTCCTGGTCGGCCTCTGGTCGGCTCGCAAGGCGCGGAAGAGCGATGTCGACTACTTCCTTGCCGGCCGGAACCTGAATCCATGGGTCGCCGCCCTGTCCGCAAGCGCATCGAGTGAGAGCGGCTGGGTTACGTTTGGCCTTGTCGGCCTCGCGTACGGATCAGGCATCGCAGGCTACTGGTTGATTCCCGGAACGATCATCGGGTTCCTGTTCAACTGGCTCGTGATCGCCGGTCGAATGCGCGCCCGCGCCGGCGCCATCGATGCGCTGACGTTGCCGGACTTCTTCTCGAAGCACTTCGACGAAGCCAAACCGGTCCTTCGAATCATCGCAGTCGTGGTGATCGCTGTCGCCATGACCATGTATGTCGCAGCGCAGTTTGCCGCCGCAGGGAAAGCGTTCGAACAGACTTTCAACGTCACGTACCTTGCTGGTGTATTGATCGGCACTGGCATCGTGCTGGCCTACACCGTCCTCGGCGGGTTTCGCGCGGCATGCTGGACCGACTTCCTCCAGGCATTCATCATGGTCGGTGCGCTCGTGGTCTTTCCGGTCTATCTGATCGCAACGACCGGCGGTTTTGACTTCGTGCAGAACC
>JBCCFX010000236.1:0-5203 GCA_039029515.1 Planctomycetota bacterium | reverse complement strand
GATCAACGTCCTCTCCCCGTAGGGCGGGTTCTCCGAACCCGCCGCTCTCGTTCACTGTCACCGCGCCGCCCGGCACCAATCGTCATTCAACCTCGACAAACGATCCACGCATTCCGGCTGACAGCTGACAGCCGAAAGCTGTCAGCTCCTTCCGATCGCGCCAATAAGCCCGATGCTCACCGGCATGACCGCGATCACCTCAGCACGCTCACCGCGCATCGACATCACTTCGCCACGCAACACGGCGTGCTCGGAGAAAACGCCCTACATCTGCCTTCTGCCCCCTGTCAACTGCCTTGTGCCAATTACCCCCTGCCTCCATTCACCGCCCGCGCTGGCGCTTGGGCCTCGTAGTGAGGAGCTAGCATGCTTGACGAGCCGGAAGCGCCAGCGACCGGCATCATCCGCGCCCTCGCCGTACCGCACGACAGAATTTGAAATCACGTCTCACCGCAGACGCCTCGTTGTTCCCGGGTGATGTTCAGCTGCCCACGTGATGCTGCCATCCGAGTTCGATACCACGAATGACAGCCGAATTCGCGGTGACGTAGAGGCAGTTCGATTCATAATCATGCACTTTGACGCGCTCTGCGGTATGGCCCTCATTAGGCTCGATTACATCAATAGCAAATCCCATCGGCTCAACGTATTGAGCACCACTGAATTCAACCTGATACATCACGATATCTACCAACTCAAACACGACCTTGTCGATTCTCACACCCGACCGAAGACCACTCTGTTGAAATCGACTTCCACCTGGTTGCGCCAGCACAGTGATGCGTGCGTGTCCGCCATAGGGGACCCCATCGCTTTCATACATGCAAGACTGAATCACTCGAACATTTCGGAAGCTCCACCCGCCTTGATAGTCTTCGAGTTCGGAGAAATCCCACTCTTTCATGCTGCGTCTCCCGTATTGACGTTCTGAGGCCTCTCGCTTCGACCACATGCGCTCCAGTTCCATAGGTCGGTCGCCGCGGCGACCGCCGCCAACCATGCTGCATCGTCTTCCCAGCCGAGCCGGAAGCGCCAGCGACCGGCAGGCTTCATGCGCGAACCACTCTCGGCTCTCACATTTGCCTTTCCTCTGCCGCCTCCCTACCGCCTTCTGCCAACTGCCCTCTGCGTTCGTGATCCCCTCATCGCAATTCGCTTCCTCATCGATCGCGCCATGACGCCCGGCTCTCGTTCGCGTCATCGCGATCGTGTCAGAACGCTCATTGCATCAAGAGGAGGCTGCGTTCCTCCTCGCGGCGGTCGCCGCGGCGACCGCCCTACTGGACTCATTAGTCATCGGTGGTCCCACGTGTAACACCACCCAAGCGCCTTTATGACTTCTGCTTGAACATTGGGATGCTTGAGCAGGAAGTCGCTCTCGGCTCTCCGTAAGAGTGAAACTGTGTCACTGACGCCGAGAGTATGCGCTCGGGTGGCATAAAAGTCGCTCGCTAGCTCTTCGAGAATCGGCAGCAACCATCTGGCATCATCCTTGAAAAGTGATCTCACGCGCTGATCATCCCAAACGGGTGTAACCGTCTGTCCGAACCCAGTCCATGCGACCATTGCTTCCGCAATGCGCGGATCATCCCAATCGAGTTTGGTGACCACATCGCCAATCCCTATCTAGGCCCATGCTCCAGCTTCTCCCGGATCTGGCTTGATGCACAATGGCTCCGCTCATCCACTACGTTCTGCCAATTGCCGTCTTCATCCCGTCATCCCCCATGGTTCATGACTTCTTCTTGTCTCCATGGCCCATCCCATCCGGAGAATAACCAACGACAAACGACCGTCGCATTCCGGCGGCCCACTGCCTTCTCAATCCCTCACCTCATACCCGAACTGCTCCAGCAGACCTTCGAACTGCTCGAACGAATAAAAGTCGACGACGAGCTTGCCCGTCCCCTTCTTCTTCCCCGCGACGACCTGCACCTTCGTACCCAGCAACTCCGCGAGGTCCTTCTGCAGCCGAGCAACATGCGGATGCATCTCCGGCGATTCCGGCGACTTCACCTTGTTCGTCAGAGGCCCACCTTCAATGTGCTGCCGAACACGCTTCTCCAACTCGCGAACACTCAAGCCTTCTTTGATCGCCGCCCGCGCCAACTTCGTACGCGCCGATGTGTTTGCAACCGCTAACAAAACTTTAGCGTGCCCCATCGAGAGTTCGCCCTCGCGGACCCACTCCTGGCAGAACTGATTCAACTCCAGCAAACGAAGGTGATTCGACACCCACGAACGCTCCAGACCTAAACGATCTGCCACGGACTGATGTGTCAGGCCATGATCATCGATCAAACGCTGGAATGCTTCCGCACGCTCCATCGGATTCAGGTCTTCGCGTTGCAGATTCTCAATGAGCGACCATTCCGATACCGTTCGATCATCCAACTCATGAATGACCGCCGGAATCTCGATCATGTTCAACCCGAACGCAGCACGCCAGCGCCGTTCGCCGGCCACAATCTCGAACATGCCATCCGATCGCGGGCGAACCACGATCGGCTGCATCAGCCCGTTGGTTCGAATCGACTCCGACAACTGCGCCAACGCCTTCTCATCAAACTGCTGTCGCGGTTGATGCGGATTTGGGGCCACAGACGCCATTGGCAACATCCTGACGCGCAAACCATGCGCCTCCGGATCGTCGCCGGCATCGAGTGCCCCCGACGTCGATGAAGTTTCGTCCGATGGTGGCGCAACACGTGCGCTGTCCGAAGCGCCGATTGTGCGCTGCGCATCAATTGCACGCGCGGCAGGTGGGGACATTGATGATGGAGGCGCACTCATTGCCGATTTCGAATCAGACCCCTTTGGGCCATCAGAGGACATTGAAGCCTCGGCCTGCTCCTTTGGTGCCGAAGCTCCCGCGTCCGAACCATCGCCGGCATCAGCAGGCACGCTCACTTCGACAGGCGTCGATATAAGACTTCCCAATCCCCGGCCGAGTCGTCGTTTCGATCCCTTTGTCCGTCCTGCCTGGCCCGCCATTGCTGTGACCTCCTGTCAATAAAGCACTTACGACAATATTGCCCGGTTCGGGTCCAGTCGAATCCCGAATCCCCACTCGTGAAGCTCGTTCATTGTTCCACGTGGAACAATCTCGTCCAACTGCCGGATGATGCACCAAAGTATAGCTCGCCGGCATTCCACACCGATTCCGGCTCACTGCCTCCACGCAGCTTATCAACGGCCGATTCGCCCCTCGCCGCTCACATTCAGCATCGGCAATGCGATGTCGGCCTCCAGCGCGTTCGGGCAGGTTCTGGGCCCGGCTTCACTGCTTCATCTCCAGAGCCGCACGCCCTTGAGTCCGAGCAACGGTCTTATCGCCTCCATGCAGGCATAGCCAGACCACATTGTTCCACGTGGAACAAAGCCGCCCAAGACAGGCCTGCCTGCTGTACCCGGCGGTTCATCTGTGCCGGATCTGCGTTCTCCACGGTCTGGCCACGTTGTACCGTTCGTCCCGATCATCACGCTCAGGTGCGAGCTGCCGGCGAACGATCCTCGTGAATCGCCGGCTGCAATTCGTCGATCTCCTTATGGGCACTCGGCCCGGGAGATCCAGATGGCCGGCACCACCGCCGATTCAACAACCGGATCCAGCGACCGCCAAAGCGCTGCGACGTCGATCAACGTCGATGTTGACGCTTCCGGTTCGCCGATCGCCGATGCGTTCACGGCCGAAATTTCGGATGAGCTCGAGCAGACGGTCCGCCTGGCAACCATCGGTTCCATGGCGGCCGGCGTCGCCCACGAGATCAACAACCTGCTCACGCCAGTCCTTGCCTATGCACAGATGGCTCAGTCTGATCCCGAGATGATGCCGAAGGCAATTGCCAAGACGGTCGCCGGGATCCAGTCTGCCTGCACCATTGTCGATGCAATCCTCGGATTCGCACGGGACGACGCCGACGGTGACGTCGCTGGCTGTGACATTGACTCGGTCATTGATGCGTCCCTGGCGTGCATGGCACGCGATCTGGAGAAGGATCAGATCGAACTTCGACGAACAATTGATCCGCATGCCCGGCCACAAGTGCCGGCGTTGATTCTGCAGCAAGTCCTGCTGAATCTCATCCTGAATGCTCGGGATGCGATGTCGAATCAGAATGCGCCGCGGATTCTGTCCATCGTCTCCACGGCGCGAGCGGATGGCGGCGTGATGATGACCGTGTCGGACTCCGGCCCCGGGATTTCGGCTGATGTTGCCGACACGCTCTTTGAGCCGTTCACGACGACGAAGACGAAGCCAACGCATGCAGATGCACCGATTCAGTCGGGCGGTTCCGGACTTGGTCTGTCGGTGTGTCGTCATCTGCTGGCGAAGCATGCGGGAACGATCGACATTGAGCCGCCAGACGGCCGCGGGGCGACGTTTCTGATCACGCTCGCGGCATAGTGATCACTAACTATTGAACTCGTGCCACGGTGAGACGCGAACAGGGCATTGATGCGCTGTTCATTCGCGCGCCAACTTGCAGATTGTTTGTAGCCGTTGCTACGCCGTTGAGGCTTCGATACCAGCCCTGTATGGCATGCCTGCCGCCCGCGCGGCGCTATGGTTGTTGCTCTTTGTTTCGATCGCCGGCGGCGTATGCGTGCGATCAATCAGAATGATGACGCCATGCATCGATGTTGCAGGATCAGTGTCCGAATGTTTCGCGGATGCGACAGGCATGCTCTCCCGACATGTAGCCCTCCCTACACTTTGCATTCATGCGTGATGGCTTACGCGGGACATGGCCGGTCGGAGGACGCTGTTCATCACGGCCCGCCCGTACCGTGAATGCCGGGCAGGATGCGTGGCGCGTGCATGTTCGCGTGGACCTCGCGGGGCATGGCGAGTTCTCTGCGGTTCGCCTTCAGTAGGGCGGGCTTTCAGTCTGCCGTTGAGCGTTTATCGTACGACGTGGTTGGGTGACGACTGGAGCCATGGTGCGCGGTGGCCAATCGATGATGCCGGGTTCAGCAGAACCCGGCCTACGGGGAGAGGACGTTGACCGTCGTTCGTCGTTCGTTGTTCGTTTGTCGTGGTTGGGCGACGATTGGTGTGGTGGTGCGCGGTGGCATCCAACGACGACGGCGGGTTCGGAGAACCCGGCCTACGGGAAAGGGCGTTCATCGTCGTTCGTTGTTCGTTTGTCGTTGTCCGTTTGTCGTGGCTGCACGACGATTAGTGCCGGGGTGCGTGGTG
>JBCCFX010000235.1:0-5289 GCA_039029515.1 Planctomycetota bacterium | reverse complement strand
GTAGATGAAGTATACGCCATCAAACGGCGATTGATTGCACGTCTTCGCCGCGATCCCAATCTACGTAAGTTATGGAATCAGAGAGTGTCATAATGAGTATGAATAAACAAAATCAGCAAGGTGAGATGCAAGGGGTAATGCCCGAAATCCACCAAACAAAGATAGATAAATTATCAGATGAGCAGTTTGAGGGGGCCTTACAATCAACATTCCACCGCTTCGACTGCCCAACACCAGATTATCTACGCGATTATGCATGGGAAATATTATCAGAACAGAAAACAAGATTTGTTGCCGCTCATTTAACCCACTGTGCCCTCTGCGCACAAGAATTAAGCGAGGTATCAGCGGTGATCACACCCGTGGAGGCATTGCAAGCAAGCCCAAGTTTGATCACCACGCTACAAGAAATGGCAGGCAAGCTCCAGCAGCAGACAAAGGTGGTCATTGCCGAGTTAATGGATGATTTGAACATGGGTCTAGACTCACTGTCCGGTGCAGTGAACGATGCGTTATCACCAAACACCATGCAGCCAGCCTTTGGTGCATTACGAAGCAGCAGCGCGATGAGCAACTGCATGTATGAAGCAGGTGACACCATGAAAGCAGTGCAGACCCGAGCTACCGTGACCGTTGCAGTCGAACACGGACGTCGCGCCATCGAACTCCGTGAATCCGAAACCTATGTCCTGCATGATCAGGAAGTCGCCAGCGGTCAACGCGCGCAGATGTTCGCGCAGGTGCAGGACCTGCCATCTGAGCCGATTCCATATGCGGCGCTGACCGCCGCGCCGGGCCGCATCATCGTGCCGTTCATCGGTGGGCTTGGTGATGCGATCTCGATCCTGCCGGTCCTCAATGCGATCCAGCATCAGGCCCCCGAAGCCGAGATCACGATTGCGACGACGCCCGGGCCAGCCGAGGTCTTCACGCTCTGGCGCACGCCGCATGCGCTCATGGACTATCCCGTCACGCTCGACACCTGGTCATCCTTCGATACCGCAGTGAGCTTCGACGCCGTGCATCAATGCGCGCCCGGCGATTCGTTGCCGCACACGTTTGCCAGCGCCGTTGGCGTGACGCTCAATCATGTGGACTTTGATCTGGCGATCCCGGATGGGCTCGATGTCGCTGACCTGATGCCGCCATCACCGAAGGTCGGTGTGGTGGTGGGGGACGGCGTCAATGTCCGGCCGTATCCCAGGGCGCATCTCGAAGCGCTCGTCGCTCGACTCAATCAACTCGGGATCTTCGTCCTGCTGCTTGGCAATGCTGATCCGCGCTGGTCGTTCCGGATCGATCCCGGTCGAACGCTCGATCTTCGCGGCGAGACGCCGAACGTGCTCACGCTCGCCGCATGCGTGCGCGAGCTCGATGCGGTGATTGCGCATGACTCGTTCATCATGCACCTTGCCGGCGCACTCGGCATTCCGACGGTCGGCCTCTTCGCGCCGACGAGTGATTCGCACGCCGCTGACTACCGTCAAACAACCGCATTGCGTAGTGCGCTGGCCTGCGCACCGTGTCATCAGACAGGAACGACATGCCCGCAGGGCCATGATCGATGCGTTGCCTGGGATGATGACGCTGTGTCGCCGGAAGCGGTGGTTGAAGCGAGCGTTCGCCTGCTGACGACCGCCGCCACATCGAGCTGATCAGGATACGTTGCTCGTTACTGATTGCACGGACCGTGGGGATCGCCGCACGGGCAACCGCCGCCACCGCCCATCATGGACGGTGACCATCCTGCATCTTTCGCGCCGACCATGAACGCGCTCTGCACACGATGAAACGTCCGGCCGCGACCGTCGGGATCGTCCACCGGCGCATCGGCATCCTTCATCGAACGAAGCAATTCGATGCGCGTTCCGTCTTCCTCGCACACATACTCGTACATTGGCATCGTCGTGAATCCTTGCGGTGCGTGGTCAGACCGTGGCGTCACTGTCGGTCAGCACGCCGTTGACCTTCGCCTTCCAGTCATCGTAGCCATCACGGCCCATGAGTCCAAAGGTCGCCTTCTTGCCTGTCTCGACGGCCGGCTGATCGTAGGCATCGATGTTGAGCATCAGGCCGGCGTATGCGGTCACCATCTCCCAGAGCATGATGAACTCGCCGACGTGGTAGGCGTTGATGCGCGGCATGTGCATCGTAAAGTTCGGCCGCTGTGATTCGACGAACGCAAACTCCGTCGCACGCTTCTCGGCCTGCAGAAGTGTGCCGAGCGACTGCCCGTGCAGGTACCGAAGTGCATCGACATCGAGATCGCCAGGAATCGTGACATCGGTGTCAAAGTCGCCGACCTCAATGAAGCCGAAGACCTTGTCGTTCGGACCCTCGCGATACAACTGGACCTGACTGTGCTGATCCGTCGTACCGAGCGCTTTGATCGGTGTTGCACCGGCGAAGACCTGTTCGCCGGTTGTTGCGTGTTCCTTGCCAAGTGATTCCGCCCACAACTGCCTGAACCAATCGGCGAGGAGATAGAGTTGGTTCGCGTACGGCATCATCACGTGATTGGATTTGCCGCGCTCCGTGAATGTCATCAGCAACCAGGCGAGGACCGCGGCCGGATTCTCCAGAACGTCATCACGTCGACACCGTTGTTCCATCGCATTGGCGCCGTCGAGCAGCGCATCGATGTCAATGCCGCACATCGCGGCGCTGAATAACCCGACCGGCGACATCACGCTGAATCGACCGCCGACACCGTCAGGCACGGGAAGCGTGGCATAGCCTTCGGCATCGCAGATTGATCGCATGGTGCCTTGTGACGAATCGGTAATCGCCACGATCTTCTTTGCGGCGTCCGGGCCGATGACATTGCGAAGCATCGATCGGGTAATCATGAATTGCGCGGCCGTCTCGGCGGTTTCGCCGGACTTGCTGACCACGTTCACGACGGTCCGTTTGAACTCGGGATCATCGCGACGAATCTCGGCCAGCGTCTGGCCGACGAGATGCGGATCGACGTTGTCGAGCACGAACAGTCGCGGGCCACCGCGCTCTTCACGCGGCATCAGGTTGTACGTGACCGGATTTAATGCGGCTTGCAGGGCAATGTTGCCCAATGCGCTGCCGCCAATGCCGAGGACGACCAGGTTGTCGGTGGTCGCGCGATGTTGGTCAACGAGTGCACGCACGGCATGGACGTGTTCGCTTCGGACAGGATCCTCGGCGAGCAGTCGCCACCGTTCCCAACCTGTCCCGCGCGAATCCTCGAGTCGTTCTGTCAGGGTGCGCAGTCCCGGCCCGGCTTCGGCGAATTCGGTCCGCGTGAGCCCGTGCGCGCCGACGCGATCATCAAAACAGCTCGCGTAATTAATCGTCAGATGCACGGTATCGTTTCCTGCATGTTCAGACTGCGTTGAGGGCGCGGTCGAGGTCTGCGATGAGGTCGTCGACATGTTCAATACCCACACTCAACCGGACGAGCGAGTCTGAGATGCCCAGCGCGGCACGATTCTCCGGCGGGATCGAAGCGTGTGTCATGATCGCGGGATGTTCGATCAATGATTCGACGCCGCCGAGGGATTCGGCCAGCGACCATATCGACACGTTCTCGAGGAATCGGCGGGATTCATCGATGCCGCCCTTGAGGAACATGGTGATCATGCCGCCACCGCACGGCTGGCCGTCCAGTTGCATCTGTTTCTTGGCGAGATCGTGCTGCGGGTGCGATGCGAGGCCGGGGTAGGTCACGCGATCGACCTTGGGATGCTTCGACAGCCACTCCGCAACGCGCTGGGCGTTTGCGCTCGATTGACGTACACGAATCGCGAGGGTCTTCAGCCCGCGCAGGCAGAGATACGCATCGAACGGTCCCATGATCGAGCCGATGGAATTCTGCATGAAGCGGAGCTTCTCGGCGATCGATGCGTGTCGCGTGATCAAGGCGCCGCCAATCACGTCACTGTGACCACCGATGTACTTGGTCACCGAGTGCATGACGATGTCCATGCCTTTCGTCAGCGGTCGTTGCAGCATCGGCGTACCAAACGTGTTGTCGCACACCGTGATCAGTCCGCGATCGGCACCGATGGCCGCAAGCGCTTCAAGATCGACGAGTTTGAGCAGTGGATTGGTCGGCGTTTCGATCCAGAGCATCTTCGTGCGATCGGTGATCGCAGAGCGGACTGCGTCAAGATCGGTCATGTCGACGTACGACACGTTGAGACCCTGCGATCGTTCGCGAACGCGCTTGAAGAGTCGAAATGTGCCGCCGTACAGATCGTCCATGGCGACGATGTGATCACCTGCATCGATGAGTTCAAGTGCGGTGCTGATCGCGGCCATGCCGGAAGAGAACGCAAAGCCGCCGCAGGTGGTGTCATCAACGGCGGTGAGACCGGAGGATTCCACGGATGCGAGGGCGCGTTCAAACGCAAAACGGGTCGGGTTGTGACCGCGCGCGTAGACAAAGCCCTTGTGTTGGCCGGGCGATTCCTGCACGTACGTCGAGGACAGGCTGATTGGCGGCATGACGGCGCCGGTGGTCGGATCGGCGGATTGACCGCCGTGAATGACACGTGATTCGAGACGAAGATCATCTGAGGCCATAGTCGATGCGTGCTCCCATCCGCCGGTCAAAAGTGGTGGCGAAGGGGCATCGTAAGCGATCAGCGTCGCGGCGCGCTCCGCCTCAGCGGTCAAACAATTGCGGGCTCGCCGGAAAATCCGGCGTACCGAGGTGGTCCGATGCGCGGGCGGTGAGGCAACGGCCCTGACGCGTCCGCGCGAGGAAGCCGATCTGGAGCAGATACGGTTCGACCATGTCTTCGAGCGTTCCCGCATCCTCGCCCAGCGATGCGGCGATCGCGTCGACGCCGACCGGTCCGCCTTCGTAGATCTCGGCAATCGCGCGTAGATAGGCACGATCCAGATCGTCGAGCCCGAGATTATCGATGCGTTCGAGCGTCAATGCTTCAGCGACCGTTTCAAATGAGAACGTCCCGCCGGCTCGGACCTCTACAAAGTCTCGTGCGCGGCGAAGCAGGCGCAGCGCGACGCGCGGCGTGCCGCGGGATCGGCGTGCAAGCGCGCGGATCGCATCCTCGCCGAGCGTTGGGAGTTGGAGCCGCGTTGAGGCGCGTTCGATGATGCTCATGAGTTCTTCTTCGGTGTACAGCCGAAGATTGTGGGCGATGCCGAACCGACTTCGCAGGAGCGCGAATGGATCGCGGGCCTGGATGCGCGAACGACCGTCGCTTCTCTGTCGGCGGCGCCCGAATGGGTGCGTCGATTCGTCTTCGGCCTGATCACGATCGAAGTGATCGGCATCGACGAGCG
>JBCCFX010000234.1:0-5379 GCA_039029515.1 Planctomycetota bacterium | reverse complement strand
GCCACGCCGACCAGCGCGGTCGGTGCATCTCGTCTGCAATGCTACATGGAAGTGACCAAAGCGCGCCTCAGCGCGCTGGTCGTGTTCACAACTGCGGTCGGCTATGTCGCCGCAGTCGGCTGGTCTGCGGACTGGGTCCGGCTCTTGTGTGCCGTCGTCGGCACCGCGTTGGCCGCCGGGTGCGCAAGCGTGCTCAATCAGATGATCGAACGCGATCGCGATCGCAGCATGAACCGCACACAAGATCGACCGTTGCCTTCGGGGATGATGTCGATGCGTCACGCGAGCGTGCTCGCGATTCTGCTCGGCGCGGGTGGGCTGACCATTCTCGCGGCCGGCACGAACATCATGGCGATGCTGCTCGCGGCGATCACCATCGTGCTGTACGCAGGCATCTACACCCCCGCGAAAGTCATCAGCCCCATCAACACATTGATCGGCGCTGTGTGCGGCGCGATTCCACCGATGATCGGCTGGGTTGCTGCGACGGACCAGTTTGGTGTCGGCGCATGGATCCTCGGCGCGCTGCTCTTCATCTGGCAACTGCCGCACTTCTTCGCGCTCGCTTGGATGTATCGCGATGACTACGCGCGCGGCGGCTTCCGCATGCTGCCCAGCGTGGATGACACAGGCCGATGGACCGGCGGCATCTCGTTCGCGACCAGTGCGATCCTCATTCCCATCGGCATCATCGCAACGATGACCGATGTCGCCGGCGTCTGGTTCCTCACTGTTTCCGTTGGCCTTGGCCTCTGGATGACATGGCTCGCGTGGCGTTTCATGCGTCAGCGTGACCATCAGCGCGCCCGCAGCCTGTTCCTTGCCAGCATCACGTACCTGCCACTGCTTCTGGCCGTCCTGCTCATCGAGCCGTCACCGACATCGCAGAACGGCGTCGAACCTGCAGAGACGATTGCGCAGGTGGATTCCACGCGCCCATGATCGAAACCAAAGACCAACCGCAGGTCCGGCTCACTGTGCGCAACGGTGGCTGGATCCTGATCGTCGCCGCCCTCTTCACCATCGCATTGCTTGTATGGGCATTGCTGCCCGTCGTCATGCGTCGGGTGAGTCATGCCCCGGGCGATGGGCGAACCGTGGAGAGCTACGCGTTCGACCTGACGAATATCACGGTGCCGAAGGACTCCATCGTCCCGGCGTTGCGGCATCGCGATTTCCTGCCGCGCTGGAACGATCCGCCGGTCGAGACTGGCGCGGCCATTGAAGCACTGAATGAAGCGCAGCGCGGCAAGATTCTGGTCTCGAGCGATCTCGTCGTCGGCGTCGTCATTGGCGACGTGCAGCGCGCGTATCCGATTCGACTGCTCAACGTACACGAGGTCATTAACGACACCGTCGACGGCGTGCCGATCGCGGTCACGTACAACTGGCACTGCGACAGCGTGCGCGTGTTTGATCGTCGGATTGGTGATCGCACCGTGACGCTCGTCTCATCGGGACTCTTCCGAAACTCCAACGCCCTGTTTTACGATGAGACGAAACCGGCGGGCGCCGAAACGCTCTGGCAGCAGATCACCGGCGAAGGCCTGACCGGTCCGCATGCAGGACAGTCAATGACGATCGTGCCCAGCACGCTGGTGAACTGGTCGACGTGGCTCGCAGCGCATCCGACGTCAGATGTCGTGATGGAGAATTCGGAATTTCACAAGCGGTACAAGAAGGCGCATCCGGATGCGTACTTCCTGAAGCACGATCTGTCCTTCGACGTCACGCCGTTGGCGGATGAGAACGTGATGTCGTGGAAGACGCGGACGATCGCGGTCGAGGTCAACGGCCGTCGCCTGATCTTCCCGGTGCAGACGATTCTCGATGCGGACGTCGACGCATGGACGTACGACGTGGATGGCACGATGCTGACCTTCACCCGGGACCGGAATGCCCATGCGGTCGAGGTCAACGCGGACGTACCTTTGGATGACGTGCTGTACGCGTTCTGGTTCGCTCAGCATGCGTTCTGGCCTGATGCCGAGGTCGTCGCGGTGCCGATCGACAGCGACGCCTGATCGGCAGGCCCGGATCACAGCACACTTCGTCGAAGCGAGTACAATGATTCGTTTCCCAACCGGTGGGGCCGGTGGTGATGTATGGAGCACGAAAGATGCAGGAACTCATTGATAGCCTGATGAAGAGCAAGGGCCAGGAGCTCATCGGCCAGCTGACCCAGAAGCTCGGATTCTCCAACGCCCAGGGCGAAGGCCTGCTCGGCGGTCTGCTTGAGCAGCTTGGCGGCCTCTTCACCGGCGGGAAGGCCGAACCGAGCCAATTGCTCGGCGGCGATCTCAGCGGTCTGATGGGCAATCTCGATTTCAACGCGCTCGCCTCAAAGGCTGGCGTGTCCGCCGAACAGGCGGAAGCGGGCGTGAAGGAAGTCGGCCCAAACCTCATGTCCGAAGTGCAGGGCATGATGGACGGACCGGACGATCTGCTGAAGATGGTGACCGGCGGCGATGCGGGCGGTTTGCTCGGCAAGGTCGGCGGCCTGTTCGGCAAGAAGTAAGTTATCTCAGGGTGTGGCAACTGAGTCACAGAGGAGTGCATTGATATAGCCAACAAGAAGGTCGAAGAAATCGAAGGCATCGGTCCCTCATACGGTGCGAAGCTGACGGAAGCCGGGATCAAGGACACCGATACGCTGCTCGATCAGGGCAAGACCAAGAAGGGTCGCTCGGACATCGCCGAGAAGACCGGCATCAGCGAGAAGATGATTCTCGGATGGGTCAACATGGCGGACCTCTTCCGCATCACCGGCGTTGCCGGCGAGTACGCGGAACTGCTCGAAGCCTCCGGCGTCGACACCGTCAAGGAACTGCGCAACCGCAACGCCGCCAACCTTGCCGCCAAGATGGTCGAGGTCAACGAAGCCAAGAACCTCACGCGTCAGGTTCCCTCGGAATCGATGTGTGAGAAGTGGATCGAAGAAGCGAAGACGCTTGATCCGATGGTGTCGCACTGACCCGACGGATCACCGATCGAACCGCACAAAGGACAAGCCGAAAGGCTTGTCCTTTTTTTGAGCTGTCAGCCGTCAGTTGTTGGCTCATGGCTGATGGCTGTTGGCTGTTGGCTGTTGGCGGGACATCGTAGGACGGGCAATCCTGCCCGCCGATGACTCTCGTTCGGGATTCAGACAGTGTCCATGGCGGGGGCACAGCCCCCGCCCTACTGACTTGCCTGATCTGACAATTATCAACTGACAGCTGATGGCTGATAGCTGATAGCTGATAGCTGTTCTACACCCCCCACCACAACGTCAGCAACAGCACGATCCACACCACATCGAGGAAGTGCCAGTACCACGTCACCGCGAGCAGGCCTTCATGACGTTCGCTTGAATACGCTCCAACGCTCGCACGAATCGTGACCCACGCGAGCGGAATAAGTCCACCCACCACATGCGCGCCATGCAATGCCGTCAGGACGTAGAACGCGGCGTACGAGAACCGATATGCCTCCGAATCGCCCCACCGCGCGCCGAGCGCCCCGTGCCATTCAAACCACGCGAATGCCTGGAAGACCATGAACAGCGCACCAAGCATGAATGTCGCCAACACCATGACGGCTGACGGTGCACGATGCCCGCGGCGCATCAGCATGAGGCTCAACTGAATCGTCGCGCTCGACAACACCAGTAAACCCGTACTCACAAACAGCAGTTGCGGCATGTCGGGCAGATCGGCCGGCCATTCCGCCGCCGCGTCGACGCGCAACACAATGAAACCCAGCCACGTTGCGATGAACAGAACCGCAAGTGATGCAATGAACAGCTGCATGCCGAACCGGCCTGCCGATGACTGTTCCGCCGCATCGTCAAACGGTGATTTTCGCCACCAACTCAGAATCATCGGTCACCCATCATGAACACAGGGCCGACGCCGTGCGCCCGCCCTGTGCAGAAGTCGTTCGCATGATCGCGGTTTACTCGCCGCCGTGATCGTCTCCACCATGATCGTCGCCATCGTGATCCACTTCGCCGGCTTCCGTGGCGTCCATCTTCGCCATCGCAAGATCGATCTGAGCCTGCACCTTCTGATCTTCCTTGTCCTGCAGGTGGACGCGTCGATACTCGTCAACGCCCGGCATGCTCTCTGACGTGTCGATGTACGAGAACATGATGAACAGGCCAACGAACACGATCGAAGAGACAAGCACGAACGAGTTGAACGGCCGGTCCCAGCGCAGATGCATGAAGAACAGGCACACGAGCGATGCCTTTACGATCGCGATGATCATCGCGAGGATGATGTTCAGCTCCACGAGGTCGTAGTCGCCGAAATCAATCCATGATGCGGCCACCGTGATAAACGTCAGGAACAGCAACGCGACGCCGGTGGCGACAAGGTACTTGATGGGCACGACGTGGTAATCGCCGTGATGATCGTCGTGTCCATGCCCGTCAGTGTTGGTCGATTGATCACTCATGGTTCACCTCAGATCAGATAGAACATCGGGAAGAGGAAGATCCAGATGAGATCGACCACGTGCCAGTACAGACCGCCGAGATCGACGGGCGTGAAGTACTCCGGCCCGAATTCACCCTTGAGTGACCGGAACAGAATCCAGAGGATGACGATCAGGCCAATGATCACGTGAACGCCGTGAAGCCCGGTCGCCATGAAGTAGATGTTGAAGAACATGTGCGCGGAGTCAGGACGATCGACGCGGTACGACGGGTGATCCTTGTGCTTCTTCCCGCCGTGATCCTTCTCGTCATGGCTCGCGTCGTCATGGTCGCCGACGGCAATCGCGGCGTCACCGAGATCCACCATCAACGCGGCATTCGTCGTGCCTCTCGGAGCCTCACCCGGATCAGCAATCACCGTAGCTTCGGCGGGCGGCAGTGAGAGATCGACCGCCGGTTCCTCGTTCGCATCAACGACGAGTTCCATCGCGCCGTGATCATCGCCGTGGTGTCCATGGTCATCATGATGGTGCGGCACGTTGTCGAGCGCCGCTTCGTACATCTTGAGACCGGGATAAATGCCGTGGCTGAACTTGTCGGTGTACTCGACGTACTTGATGCCGAGGAAGCCAAGCGCGCCGAAGGCGGTCAGCACAAGACAGATGTTCAGTGCCTTCTGCTTGCCCATTTGGGCAAAGGTGACGGCCATTGCCATGGTGAGGCTCGACGTGATGAGGACGGCGGTGTTGATCGCGCCCATCTTCGTGTCGAGATACTCACTGCCGAACTTGAACAGCTCAGGGTGATTGCCGCGCCAGACGGCATAGGCACAGAAAAGCCCGCCGAACAGCAGCACTTCGGTGGCAAGAAACAGCCACATGCCGAGCTTGCCGGCTTCGAACTGCTGTTTCATGTTGTCCCAGTGATGCCCGAGATGCGGGTCGTGGTCGTGGTCGTGG
>JBCCFX010000233.1:0-5423 GCA_039029515.1 Planctomycetota bacterium | reverse complement strand
TTCGATCGCGGCATGCTTGACGTGGGGGACGGCCACGCCGTGACCGAATCCGGTCGACCCTTTCTTTTCGCGCTTGATGATCTCCGCGATGCATTCATCGCGGAAACCGGCGGTGATCGCTTTCGCGCTCACCAGGGCGTCGACGAGTTCCGCGATGGCGTCATCGCGCGTCGTCGACGCGAGCGCCGGGATGATGGCCTTGTCCTCAACAATGTCGCGCAGTTTCATAATTCGAGTCCGCTTGTCGGCGTGTGGTGTTTGTTGTCGCGCAGCTTGCTCTTGTGATCTTTGAGCATTCGTGTTGCACGGTCGGCGCAGTGGTCGATGCACGCATACAGATCTTCATCGTCACAATGGGCCACGAACGGTTCATGCTTCTCAACGTCCACAATGAACTCAACACGATAGGCCTTCTTGGACTTGTCGACGATCACATCGATCTGCTGCGTTCGATCGAAGTACTTGACCATCTTCTCGGCCTTCTTCTGGACGTACTCCTCGATCGGTGGCGTGAGGTCGGCGTGTCGTGCCGTGATATTGACCTGCATAACGTTCCTCCTTGGCAGCCTTTGCCATTCTAGCTCGTCTAGCTCGCGTCGCGGCGTGATTGTTCGGTTGCGGCTTGATCCTCTGTCGTTGGTTCGCTTCCCGGAATCGGAATCAGCCCGGAATCGTCGATGGATGCTCCGTCGCCGGCACGACGCACCTTCTGGTGATCTGGAATCAGCACGCCGCCACTGACGGCGAACCGGATTGCCTCTTCCACGGTGAGCGGCAATTCGATGACTTCCGATCGTGGCACCGTGATCGTGTAGCCCGTGAACGGTGTTGGCGAACTGGGGATGAAGATAGTGACGGATTCACCGGCGTGATCCTGCACGGAGCGCAGCGTATCGCCGGTCAGGAATCCGACTGACCAGATGCCTTTTCGTGGATACTCGCAGACGACGACGCGGCTGAACTGAATCTGCTTGTCGCCGCCGAAGAGGAAGTCCACGATCTGTTTAATGTGCGGGTACACATGTTTGAAGACAGGCAGCGCGGTGATGAGCTCTTCCAGGCGTCGATAGACACGGCGGCCGATGAATCCACCGACGAGACGACCGGCGATGTACACGCCGAGAATCGCCACGACAAACCCGATGAAGTTCGTCCACCAGTGATCGTCCCACCACGCGCGAACTTTCTCAGCGCGAAGCCTGGCACGAATCTGTTCGCGCGGCGGGATCTCCTCGCCCTGCGCCATCAGGTTGGTGATTTCGAGATCGATTGCCTCGGTCGTCGGATCGAAGCGCGTTCGAATGGGCGTCCAGACGCGTCCGCCTTCGATGATGCCGATGCGAACACTCTGGTTGATCGGCTCGGCGATTGCGGTATTGACGAACTGGTATCCCTTGACCACGATCCAGAGCGTCAGCACACTCGGCAGCAACACCACCAACCCGCGCAGAAAGCCGCGTTTGAAGTCGCCAGTGAAGGTGCGTTCGGATGATGTCGCCATAGACGGTGTACGAAGCGGAACAGGCTTCCTCCAGCCACCTCTAGTCTAGCAGGCTGCAGGGAGGTGCTTCAAACCGAATATCGGGGGCTGAGCCGCCAAATCTTGAGCCAACGGCCCAGGCCGCTGATCAACAGGCGGATTAGGTCCCGGCACGCCGGGGGCGAAGTTGCACGGTGACGGTGCGATACGTGCCCCGGCGACGGACACGGACATCCACGCGATCGCCAACGTCGAACGAGGCGAGCGTGATCTGAAGATCGCGCAGGGAGCGGACCGGGCGTGTGTCAATGGACACAATGACATCGCCGCGCCGGAGGCCCGCGCGACGCGCACCTGACTCGTTCAGGACTTCACCGATCAGCACGCCATCATTGGCGTTGTTCTCCGCCGCGCGGATACCGAGCGAGGCATCACCGGTGCGCACATCCGTATCGATCTGGTCCCGGTCTGCGAGCCAGCGGTGCCAGGAGCGCTCAACCGCTTCAAGCGGCTGATCAAACGTCAACTCGAACGCCGTGCGTCCGGTGGGATCATCATCGAAGTGTTCAATGTACGCGTCGTACCACGCCTCGAGTTTCCCTTCCGCCGCCACGAACTCGAAGATCGAGCGCACTTCAGGATACATTCGACCCGCGATCTGCATGAAGCGCACGCTCGACAGTTCGAAGAGATCGTCCCAGTCCATCAGTCGGCCGGCGCGCTGCCGACGCTTGGCAATGTTGTGTCGCTCGTTCGGATGAAACGTGATTGCTCCCGATGCGCTGAGCGTGTACGACTCGTACAGCGATGCGATGCCTTCCTGAATCCAGAGCGGATGTTTCTGGCCAAGTCGTTCCATATGTGCGAAGTGCATCGCGTGCACAAATTCATGGCGGAGCGAATCGCCGATATTTCGCGCGATCAACTGCCGGCTTGCATGCACGTACATGCCGCCGATCTCCTCGGCTTGAAGAAGCTGATCGGCGTGTTTCGGCGTTGGCACAGCGACGAGTACCGGCACATTGAGATAGCCATCGAAGAGACTCTCGGCGAGGTGGTCTGCCTCGCGTTCGATCATCTCGCGCATCTGTGCATGCGATTCATCGGCGAGCGCTGTCGCATAGGCAAGCTTGCGTTCATCGTCGATCTCGTACCGATACTGGCGCGTGCCGAAGCGTGCTCGCCAGCGGTCCAGTGCGGTGGTGGCTGACGCGCCCGGCGTGGCGCCTCGATCGCGCACCCGGCGTACCGCTTCGACGATCGCCTCGTATGTTGCGTGGGACCGAATCGAGTCCAGGTCCGGGTCGGATGTCATGTGATCAAACGCGACGAAACCGGCTTCGACGGCGCGAAGCAGCGTCGCTGCGGCATCGTCCGCACGCTGTAATCGCGCATAAGCACAGGCGAGGTTGTACAGCATGTCCGCATCATGCGGATGGTCGTCGAGGTACGTCTCAAGGAGTGATGCCGCATCCTCAAACCGTTCGGCGTCGAACAGGCGAGGAATGCGCGCCTCCACGTCCGGGCGTGTGACGGTGGTGTCCACTCCCGTTTGCGCCGAGACGTCTGCGACACATGCGAGGCAGACGATGGCAGCGACGAACATGGCTGCGATAGGTTGGATTGGGCGTGTCATGGCAGCTTCGATGCATTCTACGAGGCGAGCCGTCAACTTCACGAGGTTTTCGGCACGTTCTCATCCACGATGCGGACGACGCCGCCTTCGACGCGGATGCGGTCCTCAGCAAAGAGCCGTATCGCATCAGGATAGGTCGTGCATTCAAGCTCAAAGACTCGGTCGGCGATGGCTTGTGGATCGTCGTCTGGCAGCACGGGGCAGCGGCGCTGGAGAATGGTCGGACCGTGATCGTAGATGTCGTCGACGAAGTGCACGGTGCAACCAGTTTCGACGGCGCCTGCGTCAAGCACGGCACGATGAACGCGCATTCCGTACATACCCTTGCCGCCAAACGCGGGGAGCAACGCAGGGTGAATATTGATGACGCGATGACGGTCGTGCGGATTCACCTGGAACCAGCGCAGATAGCCACACAGGCAGATCAGATCGACATCCGCTTCGCGAAGCCAATGCGTGATCGTGGCGTGCAGAAGATCGTCGTTGGCAAACTGGTCGTCAGCCGCAAGGCGGACATCAACGCCGCGAGATTCGATGCGTTTGATCCCCGCGCAATCACGAGATGCGATCGCGGACACGATTGTCGCGGGAAGCGAGGCATCGTCGATGCGATCCATCAGGTTGAGGACTGTCCGTCCGCCTCCACTGAACAGGACCGCAAGGCGAAGCGTCCGAGGCGCACTCGTCATGGTCACTCATCCGCCGTCGGTGGGGTGCGAAACGGGATCGGCTTGCCATGCCGGTCGACCGAGACCATAGTGAGTTGCGCTTCGGTGACATGCACGATGTCGCCCGTGCGATAGCGTTCAGCCTGAACGCGAATATTGACGGTGATCGACGTATTGCCGGTCCGCGTGGTTTGCGTCAGAAAGCAGACCGTGTCGCCGACCTCAACCGTCGCGACGAAGTCGACGCGATCAACGGAGACCGTGACCCATCGATGCCGGCCATGCCGACGAGCTTCGATGAATGCCGCCTGATCGATATACGACAGAATCACGCCGCCGAACACCGTGCCGTAGTGGTTGGTGTCCTTCGGCATGGTGACAATGCGAAGGGCGGTCATGCGGTCGTCCGTGCTCATGGGGGCATCATCGGCGGCGTCACGGTCCGAGGCAAGGCGACGACAGGCATGCACGGACGAGATCCGGCGTGGATCATCCTGTTTTTCATCTCGACGTGGTGTAACGCGGCACGACAGGCGATCATCCAAGCCTGACCGCGCGGATGCCTCGGTTGGACTATGCTGCGTTCGCACGCGATCCGCATTTCAGCACGACGGGACAGAGGAATCACAACGCTATGAATCCGATTCGTCGCTACGTGGACTGGCTGCATACCCGATGGCCGGCCGGGACGGTCGAGAAATTACCCGCGGTCAACGAGGACGGGTCGACCAATGTCTCCGGCCTCTACGTCGTGGGTGATCTCACTGGCATTCCGTTGCTCAAGTTCTCGTCAGACACCGGCGCGCGCTCGGTGCAGACGATGCTGGCTGACCCCACGTTCATCAAACGCGATACCACGGCGGACGACGTCATGGATGTCGTCGTCATTGGAGCCGGCGTGTCAGGACTGGCCGCCTGTCATGAAGCGCGCAAGGCGGGCTTACGCACCACGCTGATCGAAGCTTCGCAACCGTTCGACACGGTCAGCAACTTCCCCAAAGGGAAGCCGATCTACACGTATCCGACGGAAATGACGCCCGCCGGCGATCTGCAGTTCACCGAGAAATCCGCCACCAAGGAAGGTCTCGTCGATGAATTGCGCGACTTCATGCGCACGAACGGCATAGAGCCGACGATTGCGCGCGTCGAGAAAGTCACGAAATCGGGTGGCATCTTTGATATTCACATTGCGGGCGGCGACACCATCCGCGCGCATCGCGTCATCGTGGGCATCGGTCGTTCGGGCAATTTCCGGAAGCTCGGCGTCCCGGGCGAGGACCAGGAAAAGGTCTTCAACCGCCTGCATGACCCGAAGGATTTTCGCAACAAGCATTGCCTCGTCGTGGGCGGTGGTGACAGTGCGCTCGAAACTGCGATCGCATTGGCGGAATGCGGGGCTTTTGTCACGGTCTCGTATCGAAAGCCCGAATTCAGCCGACCGAAACCAGACAACGTCGAAGCGCTGAGTCGTCTCGCGGATGATCCGTTCGCCAATGTTTCGGTGGAAGAGCCATCCTCCGAGCGCGTCACGACTGCAGTTGGCGGCTACATGGATGACTATCGTCGCGCGGGATCGATCCGCCTCATGATGGCATCGAAGCCCAAGGACATTCGCGACGACGAAGTGATCGTCACGAAC
>JBCCFX010000232.1:0-5456 GCA_039029515.1 Planctomycetota bacterium | reverse complement strand
TCGTCATACTCGATGTCGTCGCCACAGCGCGCGAACGCGCGGCGGCGGTTGAGACCGTCGAGCGCGTACGACGGTCGATCTCGATTCCGATCGCCGTCGGTGGCGGCGTGCGGTCGATCGGTGATGCGGAATCGCTGCTTGCGGCGGGTGCGGACAAGGTCTGCATCAATACCGCAGCGGTCGATCGGCCGGCACTCATCAGTGAGCTTGCTGCTCGTGTTGGCGCGCAGTGCGTGGTCATCGCGATCGATGCCGCACTGCGTGTCGACGGTGATGGCTGGGAAGTCGTGACTCGAGCAGGGACGAGACGGACAGGCATCGATGCCCTGGCGTGGGCACGCGAGTGTGCCATACGAGGCGCCGGCGAAGTCCTGCTGACAAGTTGGGACCGCGACGGTACACGCAGCGGATATGACACCGCACTGCTCACCGCCATGTCGTCGACGGAGTCTATTCCCATCATCGCCTCGGGCGGTGCCGATTCATCGGTTCACATGGTCGAGGCGTTCGAGGCTGGCGCGCATGCTGTGCTTGCCGCGTCCATCTTTCACGATCGCGATACGACGGTCGGCACAATCAAACGAGAACTGGCAATCGCCGGTGTGGAGGTACGATCATGATGGTGCCATCGATTGACATCATGAACGGTTCAACGGTGCAGCTCGTCGGTGGACGAGAGAAGAAAATTGACGCCGGCGACCCGCGCGCGATCGCGGAACGATTCGGACTTGTAGGCGAGATCGCCGTGATTGATCTCGATGCCGCCATCGGTCAGGGATCCAATGCGGATCTCATTCGCGATGTCCTTCCGTTGGCGCGATGTCGCGTGGGTGGCGGAATTCGCGATCTCGAGACGGCACGAATGTGGCTTGATGCCGGTGCGGAGATGATCATCCTCGGGACGGCGGCGACTCCGGAGCTCCTTTCGCAGTTGCCGCGCGAGCGTGTCATCGCCGCACTTGACGCCCACAACAACGACGTCGTCGTCGAAGGTTGGCGCACGACGACAGGCCGTACGGTTGAGTCGTGTATCGATGAACTCCGCCCGTACGTCGATGAGTTTCTCATTACCTTTGTTGAACGGGAAGGTCAGATGGTGGGCCTTCCTATCGATCGCGTGGAAAATCTTGTCAGACATGCTGCGCCGGCTCGCGTGACGGTCGCCGGAGGTGTGCGGTCCGCCGATGAGATCGCACAGGCAGATCGCGTGGGCGCTGATGTGCAGGTCGGCATGGCGTTGTATTCCGGTGCATTTGATCTCGCTGACGGTTTCTGTGCGCCACTGACCTCGGATCGACCCGACGGTCTGTGGCCGACGATCGTCGAGGATGTGTCGGGTGCAGTGCTCGGGCTCACATATTCAAGTCAGGAGAGCGTGCGGGAAGCAATAGCACGGCAGCGCGGTGTCTATTTCTCACGGTCTCGCGATCAGCTGTGGATCAAGGGCGAATCGTCAGGCGATACGCAGGAGCTGTTGAGTATTGCGACGGACTGTGATCGGGATGCGCTCCGGTTTACGGTGCGCCAACTCGGCGGTGGTTTCTGCCACACGGGGACCTCGACGTGCTTTGGCGCGTCCCGCGGCATTGCGGCGCTCCAGGCAACACTGCAGGAGCGAGCCGCCAACGCTCCGGCAGGTTCATATACACGTCGGCTCCTCGATGATGGGGATCTGCTGCGCAGCAAACTGTGTGAAGAAGCGGCGGAACTGGCGGAGGCAGACGAACGTGAAGACGTCGTGTGGGAGTGCGCGGATGTCGTGTACTTCATGATGGTGGCGGCGACACGTGCTGGTGTCAGGTGGGATGAGATCGAACGCGCGCTCGACGATCGGGCACGGCGCGTGACTCGACGACCCGGCAATGCCAAGCCGGTCACAACTGAAAGGGTGTCTTGACGATGAACCAGATCACAACATCGCTGATTCGTCGCCTTGATGTCGATGGCGTGCGCCGTGCCGTGCGTCCGCCCGTGGATGACCAGACGCTCGATGCCGCGCGTACGATTGTCAATGCGGTAAGGCAGGATGGCATGCCGGCGGTTCGACGATTCGCGGCGCAATTCGGTGAACGGCGTTCCGATGAGGCAATCGTCTACGGGCGTGATGCGATGCAGGCAGCACGCGATGCGCTGGGTGCCGACGATTGTGCCGTCCTCGAACGTGCTGCAACGCGAATAAAGACCTTTGCCATCGCGCAGCGTGCAGCGATTCAATCACTGTCCATGAACGTACCCGGCGGGCAGGCTGGGCATGACGTCGTGCCGGTCACGGCTGCTGGCTGCTATGCGCCAGCTGGTCGGTATCCATTGCCGTCATCGGTGCTCATGACCGCGATGACGGCGCGAGCCGCGGGGTGTGAGCGCGTGGTGGTTGCCTCACCTGGAGCGAATCCGGTGATGCTTGCGGCCGCCTCAATCGCTGGCGCCGATGAGTTCATTGCTGTCGGTGGCGCGCACGCGATTGCGATGCTCGCCTACGGAACCGATGAATTCGATCGCGTGGATGTCATCGCCGGTCCGGGCAATCGGTGGGTGACGGCGGCGAAGCAACTCGTAAGCGGCATCGTCGGCATCGACATGCTGGCGGGGCCATCCGAACTTCTCGTCATTGCCGATGAGACGGCGAGCGCGGACGTCGTCGCTGCGGATCTCCTGGCGCAAGCTGAACATGATGTCGATGCGGTGCCGATGCTCATCACGACATCTTCGGATCTCGCGAATGAAGTCGATGCGGCGCTGGTGGACCAATTGGAGTCGTTGCCTACCGCGGACGTCGCGACAGCGGCGCTCGGCAATGGGTTCATCTGCGTTGTACGGGATGAAGATTCGATGGTGGCGCTGGCTGATCAGGTTGCGGCGGAGCATCTTGAAGTGCAGACGCGAACTGCTGATTCGACTGCACGACGGATCCGCAATGCGGGCGCGCTGTTCATCGGCACCGACACCGCCGAGGTTCTCGGGGATTATGGCGCTGGTCCGAATCACACGCTGCCGACCGGCGGATCCGCTCGATTTCAGGCCGGCCTTTCGGTGATGCACTTTCTGAGGCTTCGCACGTGGATCTCGATGAGCGATCCACCCGCGGCTCGGGAACTCATTGCCGATACGGAGCGTATTGCTCGGATGGAGGGTCTCGAAGGTCATGCACGATCTGCGGGCAGGCGAGCCGTGCGCTGAAGCGTCTTGCCAGTTCGGTCGCCGGCGTCGACAATGCGTGCAGGTTCGGGATCAGTCATTCACGCAACGTTGTACCGGAGGGATCGATGTCGGATGTGATGATTCACGCCGATGGGTTGACCAGACACTTTGGTCGATTCGCCGCAGTGTCAGATGTCAGTTTCGAGATCGAACGTGGTCAGGTCGTCGCCTTCCTCGGCCCAAACGGCGCGGGAAAATCGACGACGATGCGCATGCTGACCGGCTTCGTCGCCCCGACGCGCGGTCGCGCCGTCATTGATGGTCACGACGTCGTGCTGCATCGACGCGCGGTCGCACGTCAACTCGGCTACCTGCCGGAAAACGGTCCGCTGTATCACGATATGACGCCGCTCTCGTTGTTGCGATTCTTCGGTGCCGTACGTGGCATGGGGCGATCAGCATGCGAATCGCGCATCGATGATGTTGTCACGCAATGTCAGCTTGGCCGCGTACTGGAGAAACCAATCTCCAAGCTGTCGCGTGGGTATCGGCAACGCGTCGGCATGGCGCAGGCATTACTGCATGAGCCGAAGGTATTGATTCTTGACGAACCGACGTCCGGCCTCGATCCGAATCAGATCGATCAGGTCCGGAGCCTGATCCGTCGTCTCGGTGAAACCAGCACGGTGCTGTTGTCGACGCACATTCTTCAGGAGGTCGAAGCGGTCGCGGACCGGGTGATCTTCATTCATCGTGGTCGGATAGTCTTCAACGACACGCTCGATCGATTCCGCGCTGGCGGCCGATCGCTCGAAGATCGTTTCCGTTCGCTGACCGCCGCCTGACGACTCGCGAGATCACGCTGCACCATGATTCCACTTCAATCCATGCTTGCCGTCTTTCGACGCAATTTCATTGCGTACTTCGTCAATCCGACGGGATACGTTTTCATCACACTGTTCATTTTGCTCAGTGCCATCGCCGCATTCTGGCGCGATGGGTTCTTTGCGAGCAATCTCGCCAATCTGGATCAGTTGAACGGCTACTTCCCGTTGCTCATCCTGTTCTTCGTGCCGGCATTGACGATGAATGTCTGGTCAGAAGAGCGTCGCGCGGGCACCGATGAACTGTTGTTCACGTTACCTGCGCACGATGCGGACATCGTCATCGGTAAGTACCTCGCGGTGCTCGGCATCTACACCGTCGCGATTCTGTTTTCGCTCAGCCATATCGTGGTCCTGAGTTGGCTTGGCGATCCTGATCTCGGGCTGATGGCGGCAACCTACCTTGGCTACTGGTGCACGGGCGCGGCGTTGCTTGCGGTCGGTATGGTTGGGTCATTCGTTGCTCGGAATGCCACGGTGGCATTCCTGCTCGGCGCGCTGCTCTGCAGTCTGTTTGTCATCCTGACGCCAATCCAGTCGCTGCTCGGTCCCGATGCCGGACGCATGATTCGCGTGATCAGCATCGAACCGCACTTTGAGACCATGGCCGAAGGTGCGATCAGCGGCGGTTCGCTCGTGTACTTCATCGCGGTCGCCGCGTGCGCGCTGATCTTCAACATCTGGTGTGCGGTACGTCGGCGATCGAATCAGCGGTTCTTCAGTGCATGGTCTGCGTTGAGCCTGGTGCGCGGTCTTGCGATCGTGGTCATCGCGGGTTGCGTGTTCATGCTCGTGGAGCGCAGTGGCGCTTCGGCGGATCTGACGTCGGAGAAGCTTCATACGCTCCAGCCGCCGAGCCGAGCACTTATGACCTCGCTGCCGGACGATCGTCCGGTGCTGATTCAGGCGTATCTCAGCCCGACAATGCCTGAGGCGTACGTTGGTCGTCGCAAGACGGTGGTGAACCTGCTTCGGACGCTCGATGCGCTCGGCGGTGAACGCGTTCAGGTCGCCATGTTCGATACCGAGCCGTTTACCGAGCGCGCGACTGCAGTCAGTGAGAACTACGGCATCGTTCCGCGTCGACTCGGCACGATGGCGGCAGGGCAGCGCACGACCGTGCCGGTGTACTTTGGTCTTGTCTTCACCTCCGGTCCGAACGAATTGGTGATTCCGTTCCTGGATCGTGGTCTGCCCGCGGAATACGAGATCGTTCGATCGATTCAAACGGTGTCGCGCACCAAACGGAAAGTCGTCGGCGTGCTCGACACTGATGTCAGCATGTTCGGCGGCGTGGATTTTCGCTTCAATGTGAACCGGCCCGACTGGTCGATCATCCGTGAATTGCGCAAGCAGTACGACGTTCGACAGGTGCAGGTCGAGGGACCGTACCCGAGTGACCTTGATGCACTGGTCGCCGTGATGCCGTCATCG
>JBCCFX010000231.1:0-5474 GCA_039029515.1 Planctomycetota bacterium | reverse complement strand
GTGATCCGTGCCATCGCGGCCGCCAAACGTCGGCAATCGATCCAGCGCGAGGTTCACCTTGCCGGAGCTGCCTCGGAGCTTGAATCGCTGAATCTGGCGAACGAACTCCTCGTCAAGATGCTCTTCGCCGACCAGCCCGAGGAACGTGCGATGCGGATCGACAGCGGAGACAACCGCGTTCGCGAGAATCTCATCACCGTTCTCCAGGACGACGCCATACGCTCGACCATTCTGCAGCAGGATGTTGGACACGGACGTCTCAGTCCGGATCTCTGCGCCGAAGGCTTGCGCGGCGTTCGCAATCGCAAGGCTCAGCCCGCCGGTGCCTTTCTTGGAGAAGCCCCAGGCGCGATAGGCGCCGTCGATCTCGCCCATGTAGTGGTGCAGCAGAACGTAGGCGGTGCCGGGCGATCGCACGCCAAGGTACGTGCCGATGATGCCGCTCACGGACATCGGTGCCTTGAGCACATCGGATTCGAACCACTGGTCGAGGAAGTCGGCGGAACTCATCGTGAGCAGTTTGACGTTCAGCGCCATGAGATCCGGATCCAGCGAACGGAATGACGATCCGAGGCGCAACAGGTTCCAGAGATCGCGCGGATTGAATGACACCGGATCCGGCGCGGGCGCATCGATCAGTCGTTTCGCAAAGAACGACAGTTTCGTCATCGCCTGACTGAACTCGGGATAGATCTCCGCATCGCGCTGGCTGAAGCGCGAGATCTCGCGTCGACTTCGATGCGCATCGGCCCAGCGACACAATCCATCGCCGTCCGGCAGCGGGTTGTATGACGTCTCGAGCGGAATGAGCTCGAAACCGTGCTTCGGCAACTCAAGGTCGCGCACGATATGCGGGCGGAACAGGCTGACGACGTACGAGCAGACCGAGAAGTGGAAACCCGGATGAACCTCTTCCGTGACTGCCGCGCCGCCGAGGACATGCCGACGCTCCAGCACGAGTACCTTCTTGCCGGCTTTGGCAAGGTACGCAGCGCACACGAGTCCGTTGTGACCGCCGCCGATGATGATGGCATCGTATGTGGAGGTCATAGCGTGCGCTTTCGTGGAGGATCAAAGAACGGTCGTTCGACCACGGTCGCTCGCACTGTCCGGCGTTGATGTTCGACCGTGACTTCCATGCGCAACGTTGTGCCCGGTTCTGCGTACGCGCTGTTGACCGTGGCAAGCGCGAGGTTCTGCTTCAACGTCGCCGACCATGATCCGCTTGTCGCGTATCCGATCTGACGTCCGCCGGTCGTAAAGACCGGTCGCGATTCGCGCCACGCCGCGCTGCACACTTCGGGTGGCAGGCCGTGTTCGGCGAACAGCGCTTCGTAATCATCCCAGTTCAATGAAAGACCGATGAACGCGCGCTCCGGTCCCTTGTCGCGTTCGCGTCGAATGGCGGCCTGTCCGATGAACGCATCGCGGTCGAGGCGAACCGTCCAGCCGAGGCCGGCTTCATCGGGCGTACTCTTCTGCGACTCGATCAGGCAATGGTGCGGACCGTAGTAATCCACGCCGGCCATGATGAAGCCCGCTTCGACGCGGCACTGGTCGAGCGCATCGAGTCCGTTCGGGAGCATGCCGTACGGTGTGCCGGCTTCCATCAGGACATCCCAGACTGCGCACGCGTGATCGGCATCAACCCAGACTTCATAGCCAAGATCGCCCGAGTAGCCGGTGCGCGTCACGATGACATCGTGCGCGCCGATGCGAGCAGGCGCGAGATGGAAGAATTTCAACTCGTCCACCGCGCTGACATCGGCAGCGCGCAGGATGGCGCGCGACATCGGTCCCTGGATCGACATGCTTGCGATGGCATCTGTGACGTCGGTGATCGTGACATCGAACCCCATGGCATGGCGATGGAACCATGACAGGCTTGGTTCGGCGGCGGTCACGCGATAGCGTTCATCATCGATGCGCCAGATCGTGCCGTCGTCCATGAGCTTGCCGTGTTCATCACACCAGCAGCCGTAGGTGATGCGTTTCGGTTTGAGCGTCTCGACGTTGCGCACGGTCAGCCATGACAGGAAGGATGCTGCATCCGGGCCAGTGATGTCGTATTTGTACAGCGGCGTGACATCCTGAAGTCCCGCGGCGTGCCGCATCGCGTAGTACTCACGATCCGGATAGGGACTGTATGCACAGACCGCGTAGTAGCCTGACCAGTCCTTCCATCGGAAGCTGGTGCACAGCGGGGCGGTCCGGTCATGAAGTGGGGAGGGAATAGGCATCGATTGGCTCGTGAGCAACACGCAAGGTACCCGAGATCAGCGGGTTCGTTCAAACCGTCGACATGTTTGAGAGCAGGGCTCGGCTGGGCTAAGGTGGCGAACCTCGACCTTCAGGGAGTGGCATGCATGGGACATCGGCTGGGCATCATCGGCGCGGGCGGCATTGGCGCGATTCACGCGGAGACGGCACGCCGGGCTGGGCATCCGATCGACGTCGTCTGCGATGCCGACGCAGAATGCGCGAACGCATTCGCGGCGACGCATGAAATCGCTGACATCGCGACCGATCTCGATGCGTTACTCGACGGGATGGTCGATGCGGTGATCATCGCGGTGCCGAATGACCTGCATGTCCCGCTCGCGTGCAAAGCGATCGATGCGGGTGTGGATGTCCTGCTCGAAAAACCAATGGCCGAGCAACTCGACGCGTGTGCGCCGCTGGTGCACGCCGCGGAGAAATCTGACCGTATCGTGCAGCTGAACTTCGTCACGCGCCAGGCACCGGCGGTTCGGGCAGCGATGCCGCTGGTGACATCCGGCGTGCTGGGCAACATCTACCACGTGCAGGCGACGATGGTCCGACAGCGTGGCGTGCCGGGCCTTGGTCGATGGTTCACAACGAAAGCGCGGTCTGGCGGCGGGGTGTTGATCGATCTCGGCGTGCACGTGATCGATCTCGTGATGCAATTGACCGGTCGGCCGACAGCAACGTCGGTCGCCGCAGATTGCCGGTGTGAATTCGCCCACGCGATCAACGACTATCAGTTCGATGAGATGTGGTCCGGCCCGCCGAATCCGGGCGGCATCTGTGATGTCGAAGACACCGCGAACGCGTTCATTCGTTTCGATACAGGCATGACCTTGCAGCTTACGCTCGCCTGGGCAAGCAACGTCGCGCCAGGCGTGATGACCGAAGGCATTGTGTTGTGCGGCGACCAAGGCGCATGTCACATCGATGCATGGGGCGGTGTGGCGCACCTGATGCACGGTCGCGGCGGACACATCGAAGATGAACATCTCGAAGTCGACAGTGATGATCCGTGGAATGCGGCGTGGGAGCGTCAGCATCGTCACTTTGCGGAGCTGTGTGCGAGTCGATCGCCCGCTTCCGCGCCGGTGCAGCATGGATTGGATGCGCAGCGGGTGATTGAGGCGATTTATGAGGCGGGTGAGATGTAGAAAATAGCGAGTAGAGAGTAGAAAGTAGAGAGTGGAGAGTGGACTGTAGAAAGGTAGAGAGAAGGGGGCGAGAGGAGTGAGGAGTGGTTTGAGCAATGCGTACCTCTGCGATTCTTCACTCCGGCAACGGAATCTCAAGCACGCACGCGATCTTGCGCAGTGTGGTCAATCGCGTTCGATTCGGGTCGCGGAGCACCCGGCTGATCGTGCTCGCGGACACGCCGACTTCGTGCGCGAGATCGGCGGCGGTCATGTTCTTCGTTGCTATCGCGACACGAATGCGTTGCGCGAGCGATGGGGCGAAGGCGTCATCAAGGTCGACCGCGCCGGTCAGGTCCTCTGCCGACACGCCACGTTGAACGAGCGCGAGTGCTTCAGGGGTGAGGTGTTGAACAAAGACGGCCAGAGCGCGGGCGAAGGCGTCGCCGAACAGATCCAGCCGTTCGAGGATCAGGACGTCGACATCATCGGGGCCATGGGCGTCGTGTTTCGGTTCCATGCTCAGATCCTGCCACATGCTTGCACTGAATGCAAGAAAATGCCGTTTCACAAGCAGAAAAGAAGTCTAATGGCTGAATGGCGTGATATTGTTGCATGCACGGCGTCGGCCACGCCGCAGCCGGATTGCGGGGCGATATGCGCGTTCGCGTGCTGCGTCGGGTTCAGGCGGTCTTAATGTCGTCCACGCTGTCTTTGAGGACCACATTGCGGTGTGGGCCGCGTTGTATGCGATGCAGAACGGGGCCGTGGACCCGCCGTGCGAGATCGGGCAATGTGAGATCGCGTGGCTGCGGGGATCGTCGATTGGCATGGAGTTCTGGCGTCCATGTCATGGCGAGATCGTGGTCGTCCGTATCGTCCGGAGAGGTTGATTCGATCGCCCACCAATACGATCTAGCCAACAGCCAACAGCCAACAGCCAACAGCCAACAGCCAACAGCCAACAGCCAACAGCCAACAGCCAACAGCCAACAGCCAACAGCCCAACGAAAAACGCCCCGGCCATGCAGACCGGGGCGTCGATTCGGGTCAGAGATCTCGGTCGCCTTACTTGGCTTCCTTCTCGTACTTTTCGAGCACCTTCTTGAGGTCTGCTGCCATCTGCGGGTTGGCGTTCTCCACGGCTTTGCGCTGCCACTCGACAGCCTTCTTCAGGTTGCCCTGCTCGTAGTAGCAGCGAGCGAGCGTGTCGAGAATCGCGCCATCCTTGTGGTCGGTCAGCGTTGACGCCTGCTTCGCGGCCTTCATCGCCAGATCAAGATCACGGTGCGGCAGGTCGGCTTCATCAACGATGAACCATGAGATCGCGTTGAGCGCCATGGAGTCTTCGAAGTGTCGATCAACCATGTCACCCGCAAATGCGTACGCGCCGTCAATGTCTTCCATCTTGGTGAGCATGATGGTGAACTTCGACATTTCGAGGTTGACGTTGCCCTTGTTCTCGGGCGAGTCGAGCATCTGGTCGAGGTAGGTGATCACTGTTTCGTAATCGCCGGCCTGATATGCCGCGCTGATCTTTTCCTGTGCCTTGGCGGCTTCGCGCTGCGCAACCATCTTTGATTCATATTCGGCCTTGAATGCAGTGCGATCCCACGTGTCCTTCACGACACTGTCGAGCGCTTCATCGATGCCCATCGGGTGGCCGATCCACTCGATGTGACCGTCGGTGCCGACGATGAATGATGTCGGGATGCCGCGCTGGCCGGAGGCCTTCATGTACGCGTTGTACACGGACTCATCCGGATCGGTCGCGAGCGTGTAGTCGATCTTGTTGTACCAGAGCTTGTCTTCAGCATCACTCTGCGAGAGGAAGCGAACCACTGTCGGCAGCACTTCATCGCTGACGCCGATGATCGTTACGTCGTAGTCTTCGTACTGCTTCTGCAGTTCAGACAGGTGAGGCATGCTGGCACGGCACGGGCCACACCACGTTGCCCAGAACTCAACGACATACACCTGGCCTTCTTCGAACTTCTCGACGGGCTCGCCCTTGAGCCAGTGTGAAATCTCGATCGCGGGCGCTTCGTCGCCAACGGTCAGTGAGTCGTCGGCCAT
>JBCCFX010000230.1:0-5484 GCA_039029515.1 Planctomycetota bacterium | reverse complement strand
TGGCTGTTGCTATCAAACTCGAAGATGCGAACCTCTCCGGCTTCATTCTCAATTCTGACAGTGGAACCATCAGCAAGTTGGGTGCCATCCAGGGCGTTGATGATGACGACTGAACCGGCGCTCATGATAGACATTGGCGGGGGCACAGCCCCCGCCCTACAGGACTATCCCGCAGCCCACAGCACACAGCCCTACGGACATGGCCCGAATGCGTTGATCACCGCGATCAGGTCATCAACGTTCGTCTCGCCGTTTCCGCCTGCCGGCGTGATGTCGGTGACGCATGGCGGGCCAATCGGGCACGGGCCGAACGCATTGATCACCGCAATCAGGTCATCGATGTTGACTTCGTTGTTTCCCGGCACGGGTGTGATGTCAGCAATGCACACTGGTGCAGCAATGCCGTTGAATACGATGACTTCATTCGACGTCGATGGACCGTTGATGCCGGATTCTTCGCCGCCTCCGCCGCCGCCAACGGTATCGAGCACCGCGAGGTCATCGACGGTGTCACCGTTGAAGTCGCCAGTGATGAGTGTCGAACCTTCGTTCAGGACGCCGGCTGTGAATGGCGGGCGTAGCACGACGGTGTCGTTTTCGAAGTCCGTTTCGTAGACATCAACTCGATCGACGGCGACGCTGAATTGACTGATCGTGACGGCGACATCCTGATCGCCATCCGCATCAAAGTCGCCGGTGACCGCATCAATCGGTGCGCCGTTCTCGGTTGTGACGACGAATGGCGCATCGTACGCCGGCGGTGAGCCTGCCTGCGCTGCGCTCTGGTAGTACCAGAAGGAACTGTCGCCTTCGTTGGTGACGAGGATGTCGTCGGCATCATCGTTATTGAGATCGACAACGTCGATCGTCGCCGGGAGTGATCCGGTCATCAGGGCATCGACTGGCGTGAATCCGCCGCCATCAGATTCGATGATGACAATCTCCTCGTTGGCCAACGACAACACGATGATGTCGATGTCCTTGTCTTCATCCACATCTGACGGCTCAATGTCCCCGGGATCCGGCACGTCAATCGTCGGCCCTGATCCGAACGAGCCAGGATCACCGGGCGTGCCGATGAGCACACGAACCGTCTCGGTTCCACCGTTGGCAACGGCGAGATCGAGCGTCGAGTCGCCATTGAAGTCAGCGACCGTCACGTCGACAGGGCCATCATTTGCGGTCAGCGGGATCTGCAGCGGTGCATCAAACGTCCCGTTGCCGGTGCCATCATTAAGGATCACCCACACAGTGTCATCGGCCTCGGTGGTGACGACGATGTCATCAAACGTGTCGCCATCGAGATCGGCAGTGATGATCGCACTGGATCCGGTGCCAATCTGAAGGACCTGTTCAACGTTGAAGTCATTGAGCATGCCTGAACCGTTCACGCCTTGGCCAAGCAGGATGACGACTTCATCGGGCGTACCTTCGACGACCACGGCAACATCATCGAAGGTCTCGTCGTCCGTACCGGTCAATCCGCCGAAGGCGCCGGACGCCTGGAGGATCGCGCCGTCGATCGCCTGACTGAAGTCCGGCGTGCCCAGCGGATTCTCGGTTTCGTTGTAGATGTAATCGAGCGTGATCTCACTGGTGGCGGTGAGGTTCTGGGCGTCGATCTCGATCGTGGGTTCGGAGGCCGACAGCATGTTTGTTGCGGTGACTTCGGCATCGACGTTCATACCGGAGTCAAACGCAACGAGCGCGGCGGGATCGGTGATGGATGTGATCGTCCGGGTGACGAGATTCTGCTCCCCAATGTCTTCGGTGGTGTTCTCGTTGATGCTGGGCAATGCGAGGGTGCGATCACTGGTCCACATCTGGTTGATCGTGGGGGACGTCAGAGACTGCGTGGTGATTGCCTGCAGCGTGAAGGGTGCACTGACCTCGGCGATGGGTTGCGTGAGGGAGAAGTCGGCGCGTGTGCCGTGCGTGTTGTCCCAGCGGACCTCGACGAGTTCGCGCGAGCCGTTGACATCGTCGAATGGCGCGATGATGATCGGCGTGATCGTGCCATCCGGCGGCGTTTCGACCGTGAACTGCTGCCGTTGCGTGAGCGGTTGAACGAGCGTATCGCGATAGGTGTAGGTGACACGAAGCGCAACGGACCAGGACATGTCCAGCACCCCAATCGCGAGCGGAGCACCTCCAACGGCAGCGGCCTGGCCTGTCCCTTGAAACGTGACGTTCAGGGTTGGTGCGGTCCAGATACTCTGAGCTGAATCATCATTGGTCACTACATTGGACTGTTCCGAGCATTGAAGAAACAGTGTGCCGAATTCGACGAAGTCTGGTCCCATGCCATTAAAACCATCACTGCCGCCTGCAATTTCGACGATTGGCTCATCCAATCCGGTCTCACACGCTGTCGGCTCGGACGCAACGTTCCCTGCCACACTGCCCTGGAAGTCGGCGGCAACAGCAGCTGGCTCCAGTCCCAAGTTCTCAGCAATGATCAGCGCGCTGAGTGTGACGTCGATCTCAATCTGTACGTCGAGAAGTAGCCGAGTATCGCCCTGCGTGTCGAAGCCGGGAATAGTGGTTTCAATGGCAAGCGGAATCTCGCCGCCGAACGATGTCTCGACGACCTCAGTCCGAGTCAAAGTGGATTGTGCCCACGCGGACGTGGTCAGTAGGAGCGTCAATAGAGAAGTCAGAAGCAGTGCGCAGCGAGCACGATCAGGATTTTCGCGGCGAAATGCGAATGTGCTTGACGGAATTCTCTTGTCAGTATGAATTGCAGCACGCACCATAGGGGCGCATGGAGTGTCGCTTTGATTCCAACCACCCGAGGCTCTTGTATGCACGGTCGCTTCCCCCGAAATCGCTTGACCACTCTTGCTCTACATTGCGGTGCGCTGGCTGCGACACTCGCCTTCAACTCCACGCTTACCGCAGCACCGTCACTTGAGAAGGAGTCGTATGCTGAGGATTTCTCTGAAGTCCCCGGTGTTGGGTTCATGCTCAATATAGAGTTTCCGCGGTTTGACGAGCAAGGGGGAAATCGTCGATTGGAGCGCGTCGATCTCACCTTTAAGGCGAGCGGTCAAATCGAAATTTCCGTCGAGAATCTGAGTTCGGTCATCGCGCCGGATGTAAATGGCGTCATCGAACTTGAGGCCGCGTTGCAGTTTCCTGCGCCGACGGATCCGCCACAAGCGATCCTGCCGATTGTGGTCTCGGACCAATGGGCGACCAGCGAGCCGCTTGAAATCACGGACGGCCTGAATTTCAGCGGTCCCGATTTCAGCGAAATCTTTGTCACTGTTTGCGGTACCGCAACCCCGGTCAATCTGAGTCGTGGGTTTGATGACCTGAGCATTTTCACAGTGGACGACGATGCATCGATGATCGCGGGGCAAATCACAGCGTCCATTACCAGCTCGGTTGGTGGATTTCCGGGCGCGTACTTTACCGGCAATCAGAATCCTCTCGTCTTGGGCACCGTCACCGTCGAGTACTTCTACTCCACGCCCGGCGCGTTGTGTTGCGGCGACTGCGCACCGTTCAATGAAGATGGCACGTGCGGGAACGGCATCATCAACGTTGATGACCTCGTCGCCGCCGTTGTTGCGTTCGGCATGGATGATGGACCGTGCGACGCCGCCCCGGTGACCGATCGCACCTGTGGCAACGGCGTGATCAACATCGATGACGTGATTGCGATCATCAATGACTTCGGGGCGTGTCCGTAAGCGCTGTGGGCTTTGAGCGGTGAGCTCTGGGCAGTGGGCATGAGGGGATTGGAGAACGAGAGTCGGGCGACGAACGATGTCCGCCAAAACCAAAGCCGCCATCGTCAGAGACGATGGCGGCGTGTCGTTCAGTTCAATGAGTGCGCGCGAAGCGCGAGTGGCTTAGCGCCAGCCGCCGCCACCGCCGCCGCCGCGGTTTTCGCGGGGACGTGCTTCGTTGACCGTCAGCGGGCGTTCGCCGAACTGCTGGCCATTGAGCTGGTTGATGGCTTCGCGACCGCCATTGTCATCCATTTCCACGAAGCCGAAGCCGCGCGGGCGACCGGTTTCGCGATCGTTGATGAGAGAGACGGACTGAACCTCACCGTACTGGGTGAAGAGTTCCTGGATTTCGGTTTCCGTCGCGCTGTAGGGGAGGTTCCCAACGTAGATCTTCATTGATTCACAACTTCGCTGTCCCGAAACAAAACCGACTGCGAATCTCGGGACAGATCCACGTCGGGCATTCCCCGCTCCACAAAGTCCGAACCGTGAGGCAACTGCGGGGGGATGCAGATACACCATGAGCATAGCACCGCAACCGTGCGATCGCTATGAAGAAGCGTTTTTCGTGGGTTCTGAGGCCTTTCGCCACCAGGCTCCGGTGCCGTCGATGTCCTCGATCGGGGTTGTGATCCCGCGATCACGACGGAAGTCCGCGACGGCCTTCCGGCACGGTTCCCACGCGCCGTAGTCGTCGACGATGATGTACCCGCCGGGCTGGACGCGGTCGTAGAGGGCCGTCAGGACGTCCATCGTCGATTCATACAGATCGCCGTCGAGACGAAGAATGGCGATGCGATCGATCGGGCTGTCGGCAAGCGTGTCCTTGAACCAGCCTTTGAGGAATCGGACGCGTCGTTCATCGAACACGCCGAAACGTTCGAGGTTGGCGCGCACATCATCCACCGAGACCGCGAGATACGGATCGTCGGAGAGGTCGTAGCCGGCATCGGCTTCATGTGTCGGTGCGGGAAGTCCTTCAAAGGAGTCGCACGCCCAGACGATGCGATCGGTGACGCCAAGTTGACGCAGGACCGCGAGCATGAGGATGACAGCGCCGCCGCGCCAGACGCCGGTCTCCACGAAGTCACCTTCGATGCGTTCGCGTTCAATGGTCTCGATGGCACGTTGAAGCTGGTCCATGCGCTTGAGGCCGATCATGGAGTAGCCGAAGGCTGGCCAGTCGGTGCCGTTGGCGCGAGCGTCGTGGTTGAACGGCGCGAGTTTCTGAAGTCGGTAGCCGCGTTTTGCGAGCGCGGTGACGACACGTCGTCGGAGCCAGGCGCGGGAGCCTTCGCCTTGCGTGCGGAGTGTGATGTGCGCACTCTCGGGATAGACCGCGGCGGTGAGGCATTGCTTGAGGAGGTCGAGGTAATCCGCGCTGCCAGCCTCGAGGCGTCCGGGGCCACGCCGACGGAGGTCAGGCGTGAAGGGAACGAGATGGGTGACATCGAGGGGGACCGGCGTGTGCTTGCGGGTGCCGACGGTGGATCGGGGCATGGATCACCTCCACGAGGGGAGCAAGGGGTATCGGACACATCGGCATCGCGGGCGGGGGGACTTCAGGGGATTGGGGAAGGCAGTGGGCAGAAGGCAGATGGCAGAAGGGCGGCCAGCCATGAGCCATGGGCTGTGTGCTATGGGTAGTGGGCAGAAGGCAGCTGGCAGTAGCGCGGGGGCGGTGCCCCCGCATTTTATCGTCAGTTGCGAAACGCGGCGGGGGCACAGCCCCCGCCCTACAGGG
>JBCCFX010000229.1:0-5594 GCA_039029515.1 Planctomycetota bacterium | reverse complement strand
TCGCGTCCGTGTTGTCGGGCAACCGCAACTTCGAAGGCCGCATCAGCCCCGATATCAGAGCGAATTACCTCGCATCGCCGCCGCTCGTCGTCGCGTACGCGCTCGCGGGCACGGTGAACATCGATCTGTCGACCGAGCCACTCGGTCGGGATCGCGATGGCAACGATGTCTATCTGAAAGACATCTGGCCGACACAGCACGAGATCGATGAGCTCGTCGCGGAGTGTGTAACCCGCGAGCAGTTCATCGAACAGTACGCCAACGTGTTCGAAGGTCAGGATGAATGGAAGTCCATCGACACGTCGGGTGGCGCGCTCTACGAATGGGACGACGCCAGCACGTATGTGCAGGAACCGCCGTTCTTCACGGATCTCACCGCTGACGTCACGCCCATCGCGCCGATTCACAATGCCCGCGTGCTTGTGAAGGTCGGAGACTCGGTCACGACCGATCACATTTCGCCCGCAGGATCCATTGCGACTGACTCGCCAGCAGGGACGTACCTCAAGGACAATGGCGTCCCGGTCAGCCTGTTCAACAGCTACGGTTCACGCCGCGGCAATGATCGGGTGATGACGCGTGGCACGTTTGGCAACATTCGTGTTCGCAATCAACTTGCGCCGGGAACGGAAGGCGGATACACCACCGACTTTACGACCGCGAACGGTACGCCGGGCACGGTCACCTCGATCTACGAAGCGAGCCTGAACTACAAGGACAAAAGCACGCCACTGGTTGTCCTCGCCGGCAAGGACTACGGCATGGGAAGTTCCCGTGACTGGGCGGCGAAGGGCACATACCTGCTCGGCGTGAAGGCGGTCATCGCTGAGAGCTTCGAACGCATTCATCGCAGCAATCTTGTTGGCATGGGCGTCTTGCCGCTGACCTTCAAAGAAGGCCAGAGCGCTGACAGCCTTGGATTGGACGGCACCGAGTCATTTGACGTCGTCGTCGATGATGGGTTGCAGCCGCGCCAGGATGTGCCGGTGAAGGCGACGAAGGCTGATGGTTCAGTGACTGAATTCACGACACGCTGCCGCGTCGACACGCCGGTGGAGGTGGACTACTACCGAAACGGTGGCATCCTGCACACGGTGTTGCGCAAGATGGCGGCGGAATAGCACCGCGTTCCAACGCACGCACGCACGCGCCGGGTTCAAGTGAGCCCGGCGTTTTCATGCGCACGCGCCGATTCCCGATTCCCGATTCCCGAACCTAATTCACCGGCGGGACCGGGAAATTTGCCGTCGTGCCCCACGTATCAAGCATCATCAGCAGGATCTCAGCCTTGCGCTGCTGGAATTCGGCCGCGTCCACGACGGATCTGGTGGTCCAGAACGCGAGCACTTCGAGCGGGAGTTCGAGCTCATTGGCTTCGTACGCCGATCGTTCAACCGCGGTGTAGTTCACGATTATCTCCACGCCCCGCGCGGTGATTGGCACGACTTCCTGCCCGTACGTGGTTTCGGAGAAGTGCTTGCCCTTTCGCGGACTGTAGCCGTACGTCTGGTACGACACCGGCACGGTGCGGAACGTGTCGTATTGAAACTCACGCTGCTGCATGCCACAGAACAGCAGCACATCGGCTGTCGACGTTTGATCGGCATCGACGACGCGGAATCCGCTCACCTCAAGGGCGCGCTGCGTGTCCGCAAGCAGTTTGCGTTCTGCGATGGTTGGACGACGGACGACTTCCTCGCCGACAACCGTCGCGATCGACAGTGCGGTTGTGCCGGTAAAGTCGTGTTCCGGGTCGGCCAGCGACTCGATGGTGCCGACCGGCGATGATGAACATCCCGTCAAGGCGACACACAGCACAAGTGACAACATCACGGCAAAGCCAGTTCGCATGAAATCTCTCCGAGGCCACATCGAGGTGATTATAGGGGGGCGATCGAGGCAGCCGATTCTGCAGCGCCGTCGGCAGATCTGCCGAATCAGATGACAACGGGGCGGTTACACGAGAGCCTGGTCTGCCATGAAACAAGTTACGACACGATTGAAGGCCGTCATCGCGACCACGAGCCGAGAGATTACGTGGACCGTCGCTCTGGTTGTCGGTTGCGGAACCGTCGCAGGTTGCCAGTCCGTGGTGGATGACGCTCGCGAAGGCCTCGCAGGTCTTAGCGATTACAGCAACGTCGGTGAAGCACCGATTCGACCGACGGCATACGAGCAGTCGCTGAATGAGGCCCGCTGGAAAGCCCGTGCCGAGTACCAGGCACAGGAGCGACAACGGGTGACCGAAAACCCGCATCTGACGATCGCGCCGACGACGCGTTAACGCTGCAACGTTACGAACGACCGAACACGCACCGATTCAACAGACCGCCTCCAGTCGCGGGCCTGATGGTGACGGACCAAAAACAACGAGACGATGATTCGTGCATGACGGATCGTCGTCCCGTGTGGTTTCAGATCGAGATGGGCTCGTGATTCAGTCGTTGCTGACCAGCTTCACGTCCTTCTGCTCGTCCGCTCGCAATTGTGCGACCGCAACACGTGAGTCAATTGCTTCGCGGAGATGCTGCGTGGCGCGGGCGCGTGAACTGCGTTGCGTGGTGCTATCCGCCGCCGCGAGCACTGCTTCCATGGAACGGCCGGATGCGGCATCGTCGCCGAGCAGAAAGTGCAATGCGGCGACCATGAACTGCGCATCTCCATCAGGTTCAACCTGATTCGCGATCGATGCATTGAAATGCGCCAGCAGATCACGAATCTCGCTGTTGACTTCGGCGGATCCCGCAAATCGTTGCACGGTCAGCGGATCAAGTGCGAATGCCCGCTTCATCGCCCAGACAGCGGCATCGTCATCGTCCTGCAGCGAAGCGCAGATCGCGAAGCCGATACGTGGTGCCGCGCGGTTCGGATAGACGGTCGAGTCTTCAATGAACTCGTCGATTGCCTGCGCCACTTCACCCTTGACCAGCAGATCCCATCCGCGATCGTCCGGCAGCGGCTCGGCAGGGAATTCATCGTATGGCACTGCTTCTTCCGGCAGTGGCTCATCCATGAAGAGCTTTGGCGCATGCGGTGCGAGTTGCACGCGCTCCGGTGCCAACGCTGACTGCGACTGATCATTGATCGGCGAAACGTAGTCTGACGCACTTGGTGTGTGCAGTGGGGCGGTGATCCCGAACCCGAATGCGCGCGCATTTGGTCGGCGGAAATAGATGTCACCGCGTGATGGTCGCTGGTAGGGGCCGTAGAAATAGCGGTAATACGCACGCGGTCGGTAATGTGTTCGTGTGAACGGCGTGATGTCGTATCGAGTTGGGAAGTACCCGTTGTACGGATAGCCGTACGAGCCGTGATACGTGGATCCGCCGTAGGTGCCGCAACTGCTTCCACCGTAGACGTCATAGGTCGACGACGTCGAGTACGTGACGCGGGCGTACGATGATGTTCCACCGCGCGACAGCGGACGGTAGCCGTACCCACCGCCGTGATATCCCGTCGTGGAGAGTCCGGATGAGTGGCCGCGGTGAATCGGCGATGTGCCGAGACCGCACCGATCGGCATGTGCCGTGGCGGTGGTTAGAAGTGCGCCAAGCGCGCACGCGATGAACATCGACGTGGTGAAACGTCCTCGATCCGCCATGGCAGAACTCCTTTGCTGCAGCGCCGTCAGTGGCGCGTGATCCCCCGACCATTCATTGTTCGGGGATCCATCGCGAAAAGCAACGAAAAACCCCGATCCACGCTCGTTTGAGCGGATGTGGATCGGGGTCAGATCGGAGTTTCGTGTGATCGCTGAACGAGAGCCAGCGGTCGTGATTCATCGGCGCGGCTGCAACTCGATGCGACGGACGCCGCCTCGTGACGGCTTCCCCGAACGAGTGCGGTAGGTGCTGCCGACTTCGCCGTAGCGCCGCGAGCGTTCGAAGATACTCTTGCCGCGACTTGCGGAGTTGCTTGCACGGACGCCGGTGCTGGACGTTGTCTGGATGGCCTGTCGGCGGCGCGGCGACGTGATGTTCGTCACGCTCCCTGAAGTCTCGGGGCCGAGCCGAGCATGGTTGATGCGACGCGCATCGTGGAGCATGTTCTGCCAGCGAAGCGGACCGCTGTTGCCGTTGACGGGGCCGGTCGGTGAGAACACCTGCATATCTATCCCGGGCGCTCGATCCAGAGCGGGTCGCTTGAGTTCAGTTTCCGCAAGCAGGTCCTCGACGCGATCAATCGTATCGACGATGGTCTCGCGGTCAGCATTGGCCTGCCGATCCTGGTTCGCCGGGAACCACGGCTTGTTGACGGCGACGCCGAGGACGCCTCCGCCGATCAGGAACGCAAGGGTCGCTCCGTACAGTGAGTTGGTTACGAGCTTCATGGGTACTCCTCTCTTCAGATCTTGAATTGGCTACAGGAAGCATGATCGATCCAGACCGACGAGCAAGACGCGGGTGAAAACAACCGTGCTTTCTCGGTGTGTCGTGCGAGTCGCGGAAGATGGGGAATCCTGCCGTGTTCCGTCTGTGCGGCATGCGCCGCTCGCACCGGCATCGCCCGAACGAAAACTGTCGACGTGGTTTGGTGCGACGACGTGTGAATACGATCGTGGCGGGCCATGTGCTGATGACTGTGGGCTATGAGCATTGGACCATGAGCGGAGTGCTGTAGGCCGGGTTCTGCTGAACTCGGCATCGTGACACGAATGATGATCGACGCGGCGGCGTCGCCGCCGACGTACATGCTGACAGCCGATAGCTGAAAGCTGATGGCTGCGTGCTCCGCTACACTTCAATGATGGCAACACCAGATACCACGACGATGATCGCGATGCTCGACGCATTTCCCGCCGTACTCCGTGCCGTGGTGGTCGGGTTATCGGATGCGCAGGTGCGCTGGAAACCCAGCCCCGGTGACTGGTCGATCATTGAAGTGCTTCGTCATCTCGAAGATGAAGAGCACGAGGACTTCCCGCCTCGATTGCGCAGCACGCTCGAAGATCCGCAACGGAAGTGGGAACCGATCGAACCCCAGGCGTGGCCCGCGGATCGCGACTATGCCAACGCGGATCTCGCCGCAACGCTCGATGGCTTCGCATCAGAACGTGCCAGGACGCTCGCATGGTTTCGCGGCGTGTGTGAACGCGGAGATGCTGACTGGACGGCGTCATATGCACACTGGGTGCAGGTTGAACGCTGCGCCGGCGATCTGCTTGCGGCATGGGTCGCGCATGACCAGTTGCATCTCCGGCAGATCACGAAGCGACGATTTCAACTCGTCGCGAAGGCCTGTGAAGGATTCACACTGGATTACGCAGGTGAATGGTGAGTGAGCTGTCAGCTCTGAGCGGTCAGCTGTCAGTTGGGAATGTGTAGGGCGGCTGCTGTACAGCCGCGTGACGCGTGATTGGTTTCACGATGCCGGATTCAGCAGAACCCGGCCTACAGGAATACGATTGCGCAGCCAAAAGCCAAAAGCCAAAAGCCAAAAGCCAAAAGCCAAAAGCCAAAAGCCAAAAGCCAAAAGCCAAAAGCCAAAAGCCAAAAGCCAAAAGCCAAAAGCCAAAAGCCAAAAGCCTACAAATGCGCGCGTGCCGGCCGGAAGTGATCACCGAGTTTCTGCAGGCCACGGTGCTTCCAGTTGTT
>JBCCFX010000228.1:0-5627 GCA_039029515.1 Planctomycetota bacterium | reverse complement strand
GGATAATCAATCGAAGCTCAGCTCACGGTACTAGCGAATAACGAACGGGTTTGCTGTTTCGCCGAGTGTATCAATCCAGATCGTTTTGGTTTGCAGGTAGGAATTGATCGCTTCCATACCACTTTCGCGACCAAGGCCGCTGCGCTTGTATCCCCCGAACGGAGAGGTGAAACTAACGGCGCGATAGGTGTTCACCCAAACGGTACCAACCCGAAGTTTTTCGGACATGCGCAACGCGCGTCCGATGTCCTGTGTCCAAACGCCAGCAGCCAAACCGAAGTCCACGTCGTTCCCAATCGCAATGGCGTCCTCTTCCGTTTCAAACGGTATGACCGCAAGCAAGGGGCCGAACACCTCTTCCTGCGCAATCCGCATGGAGTTGTCGACTCCTGTGAATATTGTCGGTTCGACAAATTGATCTCCCCTGGCACCTGGACCAGTATAGGGTTTGCCACCAAGCACGCAGGTCGCGCCGTCCTGTTTCGCGACTTCGATGTAGTCCAGAACCTTTTGGTATTGCGGTGGGGTCGTCACGGGGCCAACATGCGTTTCCATTGACATTGGGTCGCCGAAGGTTGCGGACTTGGCCACGTCGACGAGGCGTTCGACAAATGCATCATGGATCGAGCGTTGGAGAAGGAGGCGAGATCCTGCAATGCAGGTTTGACCGGTGGCTGCGAAGATGCCGGAAATTGCCCCCATGACCGCCGCTTCTTGATCGGCGTCCTCAAACACGATGTTGGGCGACTTGCCGCCAAGCTCAAGTGAGACATGTTTGATCTGTTTTGCTGCGGATTCGTAGATTTTTTGACCGGAGATGTCTGAACCGGTGAACGCGATCTTTGAGACATCCGGGTGGTCGACCAGCGGAGCACCCGTATCCGCTCCGAAGCCGGTGACGACGTTGATTACGCCGGGTGGAAATCCCGCTTCCTCCACCAGTTTCATGAATTCCAGTGTCGAGGCGGAGGTGAACTCTGATGGTTTCACCACGACGGTGTTCCCTGTCACGAGCGCTGCAGTCGTCATGCCGGCACAGATGGCCAGCGGGAAGTTCCACGGGCTGATGACGACGGCAACGCCGCGCGGCTGGTAGATGACCTGATCGAGCTCGCCGATGAACTGGCCGAGTCGACGGTGTTCGAACAGTTGAATCGACTCGCGGGCGTAGTATTCGCAGAAGTCGATGGCTTCGCAGACGTCGGCATCCGCCTCGCGCCACGTCTTGCCGGACTCCCGAATGATGATGCCAGACAATTCATCGCGTCGTTTTCGCATCGCGTCGGCAGCCCGGACGAGCACCGCAGCGCGTTCGCGTGGATCGGTGTCGCGCCATTCGGGGAACGCGGTGTGTGCGGTCCGCACCGCCTGATGCGCCTGTTCGACGGTGCTGTCGTTTGCGACGGACGGCACGGTCGAACCCGCGACGGCTTTGGCAAACGCATTGCGTTGACTCTCGTGGCTGAAGTCGCGCATCGGCTCGGTGAAGAACGCACGATTGTCGCCCACACCTGAGACCGCACTGGACAGCGCGTGACGCTCTGGAGCAGATTCGATGCGCCGTACGCCGGGATCGTCCGCGGGAATCACCACGTGGGGCGAAGCGAGGAGGTCATCGGTACTTGCGTTATCGAGGAACCCGGCTTTGAGCCAGGATTCATTCGATGTGTTTTCGAGGAGACGACGCACAAGGTATGCCATGCCGGGAATCATCTCGCCGACAGGAACGTATTCGCGCACGCGCAACCCCTGTTCGGCGGCGGCGTGCTTCAGCTGGTCCGCCATCCCGTGCAGCATCTGGAGTTCGATCGCGGACCGGGGAAGATCATGCTTCTCAAGCAGCGCCAGCGCGGTCGCGATGGAACGCACATTGTGTGAGCCGAGGGCAAGTTTGACGCCACCTTCGCTGGTCGTGCGCGGCGTGTTCTCGATGAACATCTTTGTCATGCGCTCGAAGCATGCATCGGTGTCCTGCTTGCGGCTCCAGACCGGCACCGGCCAGCCTTCCATCTCGGCCTGAATCGTCTCCGCGTCCCAGTACGCGCCCTTAACGAGTCGAATGGTGACCTGACGACCGGTGCGCTTCGACCATTCGATGATGCGTCGGGCATCGTCGTCACCGCTGCGCAGATACGCCTGCATAGCCAGGCCCGCTTCGAACTCGATTTCATCGCAACAGAGCATGAATAGTTCGAGCGTCAGGTCCTTGAGCGCTTCGTGCTCCATGTCGAAGTTGACGAGCACGCCGCGTTCACGCGCGGCATCGAGAATCGGGCGGATTGACTCGATCAACCCGCGAATCGAACCCTCGGTGTCAATGGCATCCGTCTTCGCGTACAGCGACGTGATCTTGATGGATACGTTCGTGCGCGGTACGACACCAAGGTGATCGCGCTCGAGCGTTTCCTTCATCGGCCAATCGTTGCTGGCGACCGGCAACTCGCGCACAAGGTCGAGATATTTCCCCTGATACATCGCCGCTTCGGCATCGCTGACGCATGCCTCGCCAAGCAGATCCACGGAGAACGCAATGTCACGATCCCAGAGCTTGCGAAGCATCGGCAGCGCAGACTTCGCATCGACGCCCGCGATGAACTTCTCCGCCATGTTCGTGATCTGGCCCGTGATCGTCTTGCTCATCGCACCTTTGAGCAGGCCGCCCGCTTTCAGGCCAACGCCAAGCCCGGGTGGTAACGTCACGCCTGGTTGCGAGAGGTAGTCAACGAGATGCTCGTGTACCTGTTCCGGCGTGCGCAGCATCGGAAACGTGTCGACGAAGCGGAACAACTGAACCTTGAACGCTTCATCCTGCATCGACCAGTCCATCAGTTTGTCGGACCAGAACTGTGTGGACAGGATGCCGGCCTTGTGACCGCGAGCCGTGTCGAGGAACTCGGTCCCGAGTGCCACAATGCGCTGTTCGAGAGCTGCGTCGAAATAGGCCTTGTGTGTTCCGTGCGATGCCGCGTTGGCGCTGGAAGACGTTGCATGTGTGACGTCAATCCGAGCTGCGTCGGTCGATCGTTTGGACTTGGCTTTGGACTTATCTTTGAAGAAGAGGGCCATGGGCGATCGCGTCTCCGTGCCGTCGCTGCGAATGGTGGGCGAGATCCCAAGTATAGAGGCGAGAGCATGGTCGCGGGACCGTCAGCATGGCCATTGGATCCACGGAATCTGATGGAATGTGTGGGTGCCTCGTTCAGGCGTGGGCGGTCGCGAGAACTTCGCCCGCGACGCGGTCGTACACCTGCCGGCATCGCAACGCCGCGCCGTCCCATGTGAGCCGGCGAACCTCGAACGCACCGTGCTCTCGCAGCGTCTGGCTGAGTGGGGGATGGCGGAGCACGGCAATGATCTTGTTGGCCATGTCGTCGATGTCCCAGAAGTCAACCTTGAGCGCGTGCGTGAGGATCTCGCTCACGCCAGATGACTTGCTGATCAGCGCGGGAACGTCGTTACTCATGGCTTCCAGCGGCGCGATCCCGAACGGTTCGGAAACCGACGGCATGACGTACAGGTCGGCGAGTCGGAAGACGCGCTGAATGTCATCACCGCGAAGGAACCCGGTGAAGAGCACTTTGTGACCGATGCCGAGGTCCGCGGCCATCTCGATCATGTTCTGGGCCATATCGCCGGAGCCGGCAACGACGAACTTCACGTTGCTCATGTGATCAAGCACACGACGGGCGGCGCGAATGAAGTATTCCGGTCCCTTCTGATGCGTGATGCGTCCGAAGTACAGAACGATCTTGTCCTTGGACCGAATGCCGCTCATGCCGGCGCCGGTCGGTTCCATGTCCACACCGTTGTAGACGACTTCGATATTGGAACGCGGAACGCCGTATCGATGCACGGCGGTGTTCCCCGTGAGCTGGCTCACGGTTACCACACGCATCGCGGCATGCATGCCGCGGCGTTCGATGTCGTAGATGCGCTGGTTGACGTGTTCACCCGACCGATCGAATTCCGTCGAATGCACGTGCACCACGAGCGGGCGGCCCGTCGCGCGGGCGACGAACATGCCGGCGGGATAGGTCATCCAGTCGTGGGCGTGAATGACATCGAAGTCGAGGCCGCGCGTCGCGGCGAGGCAGAATCGCGCGTACGCCTCAGCCTGTTGCACCACGTCACCGCCGTAATCCGTCGCCACCGACGGCACCGGAACGTCCGCCGTCTCGTCATCAGACCTGACGGTGTGGGTTGATCCCGGTGTACCCGGCGTTCCTGGGCGAGCCTGCGTTTCCTGCCAGGTTCGCCATTTCTCGCTGACGAGCGGTTCGCCAGGCGTTCGCTGATAGGGATTGCTGAAGCCACCCTCCACGCCGATGAACTGGACGTGCTCGAAGGCTCGTTTCTGTTCGGTGGTCATGGCGTCCGGCGTGCCGGGCGTCCCTGGTGTCGTGACGCGAATCGGTTCCGAAGCGCCGCGAGGCTGGATTGATCCCGGGCTGATGAGGTTGAGGTGCGCGCTGGTGCCGCCCGCCGATTTGGGCAGGACAAACGTGACCTCGACACCCATGCGATCGAGCGCCTTGGTCAGGCCGAAACATGCGGTTCCAAGTCCGCCGGTGATGAAGGGCGGGAACTCCCAGCCCAGCATGAGCACATGCACGACGCATCTCCACTCCGTCGGATCGCCCGTTGGCGGTCGCCCGACGATGAATCATCGGTCATCCGATCGCATCCTCTGCGAATCCTACGACAAACACCAGATTCTGGTCGCCGAACCTTGTCGGAATGACGCGCTTCATGTCGGTGATCGTAGAATTCGGCCATGGCGACGACTCCGACATCCTCCGAAACGTGGACGACCAAGACGCTGCTTCGGTGGATGATCGACCGATTCGAGCATGCTCGGCTCGACTCGCCACGCATCACCGCCGAACTGCTCCTCGCCAACGTTCTCGGCTGCGAACGGATCAGGCTGTACATGGAAGTCGATCGGCCCGCGGCACCCGAGGAACGGGAACAGCTTCGCGATCTCGTTCGGCGTGCGCTGCGGCACGAACCCGTCCAGTACCTGACCGGCATCGCGCCGTTTTTCACCTCCGAGTACGCCGTCTCGACTGACACGCTCATTCCGCGACCCAGCACGGAGACGCTCGTCGCCGCCGCGCTCGATCGCGCCCGGCGTCATTCGGCGGATGCTGGCATCCGCATTCTGGATATCGGGACCGGCACCGGCTGCATCATCGTGTCGCTTCTGCGTCAGCTCACGCTCGCGAGCGGGGTCGCGACCGATCTCAATGAGGACATTCTCGCGCTGGCACGATCCAACGCCGAGCGTCTTGAGGTCGCTGATCGTCTGGAGTTGTGCTCGGGATCATGCTTTGAACCGGTGGGCGATGCGGCGTTCGAATTGATCGTCTCCAATCCGCCGTACATTTCGGATGAGGAATGGAACGATCTCGAACCCAACGTTCGAGATTTTGAACCCGCGACTGCGTTGCGCGGTGGTGTCGACGGCCTCGATGTGATTCGTCGGCTCGTCGCCGAAGCGCCGCGTCATCTTGTTGATGGCGGTCATCTTCTGTTGGAGATCGCCGATGCGCATCGAGACGCCGCGCCGGCGCTCGTGGATGCGACTGATGGTCTCACCAATCCGATCATCCTACATGATCATGAAG
>JBCCFX010000227.1:0-5747 GCA_039029515.1 Planctomycetota bacterium | reverse complement strand
TCAGGCCCGCATCGTCGACGAGTTTTCCGGCGCTGACGCGTCGTTCGGTGACCGGATCGATCGGATTCCGAAACGTGCAGCCCGCCGAGTGTTCTGCGAGTGGTTGCGTACGCTTCTTGAACGCGAAGATTTCCTTGACGCGTTCGCGCAATACGATCGGATCATCGGGCGAGACACGGAACGTGGCACCGAGAATGATCGGGTCGGGAATATTCGTTGAGCGATAGTCGAAACGCAGTTCCGAAGCGGGATACGTGACGCGGTCGCCGCCGCGCGTCAGGCACGCCACGTTAATCACTGTATCACCGATGCTGCCGAACTTGCCGCCGGCGTTCATGCGCAATGCGCCGCCGATCGAGGCAGGAATGCCGGCCATGTGACCGAGTCCTGCGAGACCACGGCGCGTGGTGTCCATCAAGGTCCGCGCCATATCCGCGCCTGCCATGACGCGCACCGCGGTGACATCGCCATCGGGGTTGTATCGGATCTCTTTGAACGCGGGCTGATCGAGTCGAACCACGATGCCGTCGACACCTTCATCCGCGATCAGTACATTGGCACCGGATCCGAGGACGCGTAGCGGCACGCCACTCCGGACGCAACGTCGAGCCAGTGTGGCCAGCGCATCAATCGTTCGTGGGCGAACAAGCGTGTCGGCTCGCCCGCCAATGCCGTACCACGTCATCTGCCCGATTGGCGCATCGAGTTCGACATCGACATCGAGATCACCGAACAAGCTCGAACTACTTGCCGTTCCCATCATGATGCATCCGCATTCACGAACTGTCGGGCGACCTGCCAGACTGGTCCGGCACCCATGATGACGACGCAGTCGCCCGGGCGGCAAATCACGTTCAACTGCTCGACAATGGCGTCGAACGGATAGAGGTGCATGGCCGCGATATTTCGTTGTCGCAGACGATCCACGAGATCGCATGCACTGACGCGCTGCTTCTCAATCTCTGAATCGCGCACGAAGTAAATGTGCGGCACGATCACGACGTCTGCTGAGGCGAAGCTCTGTGCGAATTCCTCGAGCAGGAACCGTGTACGGCTGTGCTGGTGCGGCTGAAACACACAGATGATGCGTTCTGGTTTCTCCGCGGTCCGAATCGCACGAAGCGTTGTCTCAATCTCTGTCGGATGATGGCCGTAGTCGTCGTAAACGATGACATCGCCGCCGGTGACAGCGCGCGTGCCGAGCCGTTGCATTCGCCGATCGAGTCCTTCGAACGACGAGAGCGCTGCGCCGATCTGCTCCCAATCGCCACCCATAAGATGTGCGAGCGTTGCGGCCATCGCGCTGTTCATCGCATTGTGTTCGCCCGGCATCACCATGGTCCATTGCGTCAACCAGAGGCCATGTTGAAGCAGGCCGACGCGCTGCGTGGCGGCGTCCATGAAGACCTGGAAGTCAGCCGCGGGGCTGAACCCGAGGGTGCTGATCCGGCAATTGAGGCCCGCAGTGATCGTGCGCCGATGCGCGCCTTCGTGCGCGATGACGAGATGACCACCTGCGTCAGCCGGGGGAACAAGGCGGGCAAAGTCGGCGAACGCCTCGACGACGGCATCGAGTGTGCCGTAGATGTCAAGATGATCCTCCTCGACGTTGCCGATGGCGCCGATGGTGGGGCGATGATGGTGGAATGACCGGTTGAATTCACAGGCTTCGGCAATGAGATAGCCAGGCGCGCCGCCGTACGGGCCGGTCCCGGGAACTGTCGCGGTGCCGCAATGGCTGCCGCCGCCGATCTGCGGGCAGGTCGCGCCGACGATGAAGCTGGGATCCAGACCGCATTGAAGCAAGGTGTGGCACAGCATCGCGGTCGTGGTGCTCTTGCCGTGTGTGCCTGCGATGGAAACGCCGGTGCGGCAGGTCTGCGCTTCGCCGAGCGCCTCGGCATAGGTCATGACCGGCAGGCCGCGTGATTCCGCGGCAAGCACCTCAGGATGATCCGGTCGAATCGCCGCCGACGCGATGACGAGCGTGGTGTCCATCGGGACCGACTCGGCGGACTGCTCGAGCGTCACCGGAATGGCGTCCTCGCGAAGGCTTCGTGTGATATCGGATTCGACGAGATCCGAGCCGGTGCAGCGGGCGCCGAGTTGTTGCAGGAGCCGGGCGAGCCCGCTCATCCCGCAGCCGCCAATGCCCGCGAAGTGGATCGTCTGGCCGACGAAGCGCGGATGGGTCTCGTCGGCACGGATGCCGGCGCGGGTCGGGCTGGTGGTCGCAGGGGAAGTCATGGTGAAGTCATGATAGTATCGGCGGTTCGGGCGGCGGACGCTCCAGTTTCAATTGTCGCCGCGCGCTGGTGTGGAGGTCGTCAACACATGGGATCGCAGGACATGCTTCCGGCTCAGGTGCTCATCATCGATGATGAGGTCGATCACGCCGAAGTGATGGGCGAGGCCTTGCGCCGACCTGGCCACATCTGCACGATCGTGCATAGCTTGTCGGAAGCGGACGAGGAACTTCGCCTCGGCAAGTTTGATGTCGTGGTCACGGATCTGGTCATGGACCACGAGACGGCCGGTCTCGACGTGCTGAAGCTGGCGCGCGAGTTTCAGCCAGAAGCGGAGACGATTCTGGTGACGGCACACGGCGATGTGCCAACGGCGAAGGCCGCGCTGCAGGGTGGCGCGTACGACTTCATCGAGAAGCCACTGGATCTGGACGTGTTTCGCAATCTCGTGAATCGAGCTGCCGAGACGGTCGGGCTTCGTTCGCAGAACAGCGACCTGCGCGAAGGCCTCGATGCCGCGTTTGGCTTCGAGGGCATCATCGGCGAATCCAACGCGATTCGTCAGGTCATCGCCACGATTCGCCAGGTCGCGCCGTCGAACATCCCGGTGCTGATCACCGGCGAATCGGGGACGGGCAAGGAACTGATCGCCGCGGCGATCCATGAACATTCGAAACGCGCAAAGAAACGGTATGTCACGTTCAATGCCGCGGGGCAGAGCGAGTCATTGCTCGAGGATCAATTGTTCGGGCACGTGCGCGGCGCCTTCACGGGCGCGGATCGTGACCGCGAAGGCGTCTTTGAGTACGCCAATGGTGGCACATTGTTCCTGGATGAGATCGGCGATATGCCGCTCACGATGCAGGCCAAGCTCCTGCGTGTCCTGGAGACGGGCGAGGTCATTCGTCTGGGTTCAAACGATGCGCGGTCGACGGATGTGCGATTCATCTCGGCCACGAACAAAGACATGAAAGCCTCAACGGCATCCGGCGAGTTCCGTGATGACCTTTACTTCCGTATTCGCGGCACCGAGGTTCATATTCCGCCGTTGCGCGAACGCCGCGAGGACATTGCGCTGCTGGTGCGTCACTTCCTCGGCAAGTTTGCGAAGGAGCTTGAACGACCGCGGCAGAACATGACCGATCCAGCTTTGCTGCGTCTGTCAGCGTATCACTGGCCGGGTAATGTGCGCGAACTGCACAATGTCGTGCAGCGCATGGTGGTCATGTGCACCGAGGACACGATTGATGTGCGCGATGTGCCGGATGAGATTCGCAGCGATGACACGGACGATGCCGGCGGCTTCGGCTCACTCGCGGGTGTCGGTCTTGATCGACTGGAGAAGGAAGCGATTCGGCAGACGCTGGCGATGACCAATGGGAATCGCGAACAGACCGCCAAGTTGCTGGGGATCGGTGAGCGCACGCTCTATCGGAAGCTCAAGGAGTATGGGCTTCGATAACGCCCTTCGTGCTTGGCGTTTTCATGCTGGCTTCAGCGCTCTCGCCTGCAGACTCGATCGTTTCCGGTTCGCCACCATCGGCGAGTACGACCTCAGCGTGGGTTTCCCAGGTCCATGGAGATGGACCGAAACTGATTTGCGAGACCTCCACGGGGACCGGGCGAGATGTGGACTCGTTCACGCCAACGAATTCCTCGACGACGGCATCAACGGTTCCGACCTCTTTGCCCGCTGATCGCACTTTGCCGCCGAGGTCAGCGGCAAGGTCGGCGAGTTCGGCCTCGGTCAATTCGGCAACGGCCATCACGTCGGCTTTGATCGAGCCATCCTCTTCGTACATCATGCCGGCGTCGGAACGATAGCCATACCCGAGGTCGAGGGCCGGGTCGTAGAAGATTGAGGATTCGTGCACCATGGCGACGTTGTCGACGGCAACCCGGCCGTACACAGCGCTTTCGCCCGTCATGGCCAGCGCGGCGTTGGGCGCGTACATCGTGCCGACGAATACGGACGAGTTCGTGAGTTGATACGACTGGGCGCCGGCAGGAATCTCCTGTGACTTCGAGTCCGTGTAGGAGCTCATGCTGAACAGCTGCAAGGCTTCGGGGTTGACGTAATCGACCATGCCCGAGTTGTCACGTGTCAAATCGGTGCTATGGCCGACGTACGCATTGTTCAGTCCTACGCTGCCGAACACATGCATCGAGAGCGTACTGCCTTCGGTCAGTTCGAGCGCGGCACCTGGTTCAAGGATGAGGCTGCCGAGGACGATCATCTCAACGTCGCCATCAATCTGTGCCAGCGCGTTGCTTGCAAGTCGAAACGAACCCTCGACGAGGATGACTGCGTTGCCGCTGATCTCCAGTGCGGCGCCGCTCTCGACATCGACTGATAGCAATGCCTGACTGTTGGTAATGCCGGTGACACCGCTGACATTGAGGTTTGATCCACCCGGTGCGACGCCGGCGTTCGAGATCGTCGGTGGTGCGGGCGCAGGCATGGGAATGACGCCGCCGACTTCCTTCAGAGCAACCGACGTGGGCGAAGTGCCGCCAAGCAGAGCCGTTGAAGCGCCGGGGCTGTGATGTACTGTCGTGTCGACGACGACCGATCGATCGTTGAAGACAATGGTGTTCGCACCGGTGCCATTCGTCGCAATCGCGATCGGATCGCCTTCAGCTGTCTTGGGCGCGTTGGGCCATCGCGTGATCAGCGCATCGTCGGCGAGTTCGACGGTGTCCTTGCTAAATACAGCGAACTCGCTCAGGTCCACGTCGACCGTCTTGTCCGCTTCAGGCAGTGGGACTTCGAGAATCGCGTTACACGTCTGCTGCACGCCTTCGATCACGGCGTCGACGGTCATACCGACATCGGTGGTTTCTTCGGTGGGCGGCAATCGCGTCTCGAGGTCAATAAGCTCGACCGTGAATGTCCCGGCGCCGAATGACTTGCTGTCGAGCAGAATGCCATCCGTGTGTGCAGTGCGCCAGTCAGCGGATGTTTCGAGCAGGGCGACGCCAGTCTCGAGGCCGGCTTGCGCGATCCAGCGCGCTTCGGTCTGTCGATTCGCATTGAGCCCAACAACGGCGGAGTTATCCCGACTCGCGAGAAACGCCGCCGCGAGGATTGTCGCCATCAGCATGCACACAAGCACCAGCATCATGGCGACACCGCGTCGTTGGTGCGTGTTGGATGTGCGTTGCATCATGGTGACCATCCAGGGTCAGCTGCGATGTACAAGCGAGGATCGGCACCGGACCGATCGAATTAGCCGCATCAGGGCGGGCGGTATCAGCAATCATCGGTTGCACGGTGTCACCTGAGCGGGTGAATTCGCCGACATGGTGCGGTGTGACCATACCGGACGCGGTCGATGCGTACGGTCCATCCATGTTGTCATGGGCGTGTCCGATACGCGACGTTTAGCTGCCGCTCTCAGTGATGGTGCCCGTCGTGGGGGCGATGGTGAGGTCAATCCACGAACCGTTCAGATTCAAGCGGATCACCGGGTCCAGAGTGAAGTCCTCGACCAATAGATT
>JBCCFX010000226.1:0-5865 GCA_039029515.1 Planctomycetota bacterium | reverse complement strand
GCATGAGTTTCGATGGCGGGGGCACAGCCCCCGCCCTACACTCCGTCCCACAGCCCACAGCCCACAGCCCACAGCCCACAGCCCACAGCCCACAGCCCACAGCCCACAGCCCACAGCCAACACGCCGCACCCATGACCCACAACCCAGAACTCAAAACCCACCACCCAATGACCTCCATCGACGACACTTGGTACATCCGCCCGTCCGACGTTCGCGACCGCACCTCCGCGGGCGGCTTCGTCGTTCGCCGTGATAACAATGGCACGGTGCTTGTCGCGTTCGCGCGTGAAGGTGATCACGAGAACCTCGTCATCCCCAAAGGTGGCGTGGATGACGGCGAGACGACCGAGGACGCAGCAAAGCGCGAGATCGAAGAAGAGCTCGGCATTCTCGCCGCGAATTTGACGACGCTGACCGAACTCGGGACGCGCGCCCGCCTCACTTACAACCGTCGCTATTGGGTGACGACGCATTACTTCGTCTTCATCACAGATCAGATTGATGGCACACCGACGGACACGAAGCGCCATTGGCACGGACCGACGTGGGTGCCGCTCGATGATTCGCCCGAACTCTTCTGGCCGGAGCAGACGAAACTGTTCGCCGACAACATCGAGTTGATTCGTTCACTCGTGTAAGAGCGGGCGTTCCCGTAGGGCGGGGGCATAGCCCCCGCCGAAAATCATGCGACGAATGCCGCAACGAGCGCAGTGCATGAAATTCGATGGCGGGGGCACAGCCCCCGCCCTACACTCCGTCCCACGGCAAACAGCCTCTACTCTCCACTCTCTCCTCTCTACCCTCTTTCCACCCATGTCCGACCGACTGCAAGCCATCGAAGAGAAACTCCTCGCGCTCGAACACCACGTCGAGCAGTTGGACACCGTCGTGCGCGATGCCTTTGTCGGCATGGACAAGCTGCAACGCGAGATCGAACGCCTGCGCAGCGACGTTGCAGAAATGCAGACCAACATGGAGTCGAGTGGAGAGGAAGAACCGCCGCCGCCACACAGCTCGCCGCCATGGTGAGAACAGCTTTCAGCTGTCGGCTCTCAGCTCTCAGCTGTAGGCCGGGTTCTGTTGAACCCGGCAGACGCTTCTTCGCACAGCCCACAGCCCTCAATCTCTATTCGTGATCTCCCGATGCAGCGTGCAGACGAACGTGTCCGTCATGCCCGCAACATGGTCGGCGACGAGTTGCAGCCGCACGTACAACTCCGGCAGGTCGTTTTCGCGCATTGCACGCTCAAACACCGTGCGATAGTTGCGTGAGATCATCGAGTACACCTTTGCCGGCATCGAGGTCATGTGCACATCGCCGGTCTCTTCGTTCAGCCAACCCGGCTCGAATGCCGATGCGGCATCCCAGAAGAGATCCATCAGTTCGTGCAGCACACGCTGACCCATGATCTCTCGCCGAACGACTTCCGGAGCATCGTAGACGTAGCGTTTGCCCGTGCGTTTGCAGGCTTTGACCAGTGCGGCGATCTCGGTCGGCGCATCCTTCACGAGTTCACGCTGATATGACGCGTTCATGATCGCGCTGTGCTGTTCGAGAAACGCGTCGAGCGCGCCGCGCGTCGTCTCGCCGATGATGCGCGTGCGAAATGCCTGCACGCATGCTTCGTCAAATGCGCCGCCGGTGGTGCCGAGCGGCATCGGACTGTCTTTGACGCGCGATTCCGAGTCCTCAATGCATGACTTGGCGAGTGTGCTGTTGCCGGTCAGGTCGAGGACGCTTTCTTTCAGGGTCGACCAATCGAGGACGCCTTTCTTGATGCCATCTTCGAGATCAACCATTGAATAGCAGATGTCATCGGCGGCTTCGACGAGATACGTCACAGGATGCCGGCACGATTCCAGTCCGCATGCAGCACGAATCGCCGTGAACAGTTCGTGTTCCGAAGTGAAAAAGCCGGGCTTACTCTTCGCGTGGTCATCGTGATCGCGCGAAGCTTGGTCCGATGGCGCGATGTACTTGCCCATGGCGGCAAGTGTGCCGGCGGTGAGATTCAACCCGTGCCAATCAGACAACAGTTGCAGGCGCGTGACCAAGCGAATCGTCTGCGCGTTGCCTTCAAAGCGCAGGAGATCCTGTTGGCACGACGCCGGCATCGCGGTGAAGGTTCGATCGTGCGTCCGCTGCATGCGCGCGAACCACGCACCCATGGCAGCTTCGCCCGCGTGGCCGAACGGCGGGTTGCCGAGGTCGTGCAGGAGGCCGGCGGTGGCAGCCATGGTCGTGATCGCATCGACGAACGTTGGATCGTCAAGATCGCCGCGATCGTAGAGCGCGCTGGCCGCACGGCGCGCGAGTTGTCGGCTGATGGATGAGACTTCCAGCGAATGCGTCAGGCGCGTGCGGACGGAATCATTGGGTTCCAGCGGGAAGACCTGCGCCTTGTCCTGAAGCCGGCGCACCGGCGTGGCGAAGAGGGCGCGGTCGTAGTCGCGTTCGAACGCGGATCGAGCGTCATCGTTGGGGGAGGTCGATGGCGCGCCGCCGGTCAGTTCGCGTTGTCGGGTCGTACAGAGGAGCTGAGACCAGTCGAGTTGATGTGCAGTCAGCGTGGGCATGGCATCAGCCTACTGGCTGATGCGTTCTCCGTTTACCGTTGTCAGTTTGTCGAATCGGAAATGGTCGTTGCGAACGTCCGATTTCGATGGATGGAATGGTGAATTGGTAGGGCGGGCTTTCAGCCCACCGTAGCGGTGTCGCAGGATGTCGTGGCGGGCAGGAATGCCCGCCCTACGATTTCTCCAACAGCCAACAGCCAACAGCCAACAGCCAACAGCCCATAGCCAAAAGCCAAAAGCCAAAATGCTCGGCGGTGAGGTGCACGCGCCGAGCATTCTTGTCGCCAGTCGGGGCTCAACACGGCAGCGCCCCGGAACGTGCGCTCCGCCGATACTGGCGCCGGGATGTGGTCCCGGCTGAGCCTTCGGACACGCGGGTCGACTCCCCCGTCCGACCAGAGTTGCCCGCCCCTCGAAACTCGTTTGTCAATCTTCACCATGCCACGTGCGCGCATGCGGTCAACTGAAGATCGCGCGTTTCGTCTCGTTAACTTTCGCACGAACTCTTCAGCGCGCAGTGGGACATGTCCGCGCGGTTGTTATCCACCGGACATCCACCATGGTGTTTGCTCGGGACACGTCAGCGTGCAGTGCGCGCCTGCCAGAAGCGTGCCAGCATCTCAACCGCTTCCGGTTCGGTGGTGAGATCACACGAGCCTTCGCTTGGCCCATCAAAGCGCGCATCGTCGAGCGAACCATCCAACTCGTTCAGCCACGCCTTGGTGACCTTGAGCGCGTGCGCACCTTTCTGGAGCGTGCGCGAAATCTGTTCCGCGACAGCGCGATCAAGCTGATCATCGTCAACGACGTGCGTCGCGAGGCCGATCGCGTGGGCGTCGTCACCCTTGATGAGCTTCCCGCCGAGCAGCATGGCTCGCGCACCGCCTTCACCGAGCTTCATCGAGAGCGACGGAATGGTGACCGCAGGCGAAACACCGATCGGATGCACCGGATAGCCCAGCGTGCACGAACGGGTGACAAACACAAAGTCGCCGGCGGTGATCAGTGCGCAGCCACCCGCGATCGCAGCGCCATGGACGGCCATGATGACGACGCCGGGCATCCGTCGCAGGTCGCGGATCACGCCGCTGAGCCGACGGATGAATGTCGCCATGACGTCAGGCTGTTCAACGGCTCTTGCGAGGTCAAAGCCAGCACAGAATGCCTTGCCGTTGCCGCGCACAACGATTACGCGGGCGTCTTCTGTGGCCTGCACGGCGCTGATGACATCGTCCAGCGCATCAAACAGTTCGAGGCTCATCGCGTTTCGGCGCGCAGGATCATCCAGGGTGATCGTGTGGATCTGACCTTCAACATGATGTTGGACAAACGTCATCGTGACAGGAGTTCCAATCAGAACATGAACAGCGCAAGGATGATCCACAACGCGACGACCATCATAATGATCGCGGTGTAGCCGACGATGTCGCGCGCCTTAACGCCCGCGATGCCGAGCAGTGGCAATGCCCAGAACGGTTGCAGCATGTTCGTGAGTTGGTCGCCGTACGCGACTGCCATGACCATCTTCGGATACGACACGCCCATATCGTGTGCGGCTTGCATGGCGATCGGTCCCTGCACGGCCCATTGGCCGCCGCCGGAGGGAACGAACAGGTTGATGATGCCCGCATTGATGAAGGTCAGAATCGGGAGCGTGGATTCCGTGCTGCGTGCTTCAATGAACGCCGCAAGTTCGGCGGTCAGGCCCGAGTACTTCATCATGCCCATGATCCCGGCGTACAACGGGAATTGCAGGATGATGCCAGAGCAACCGCGCACCGCATCATCCACTGCGCGCAGGTATCGACGCGGTGTGCCGTGACATGGCAGGCCAAGTGCGAGGAAGAACAGGTTGACCTGGTTCGGCCCGAGGCTGCGTAGTGCGTACTGTGGTTCTTCAGGAAGCAGGGGGAAGTTCGTCGTTGACGTCGGGTTGTACAGCGCGAAGTCCGCCAGCCAGAGCAGCATCGGCGCCGCGATCAGGATCGACAGGAACGGCGTGGTTTCCAGCCAGTCAGGAATCGTCTCGCGTTTGGATTCGGGCGGCGCGCTTGGTGCGGGAACATCAAAGTCGCCGTACGGCTTTCGCGGCTGGTCGGCGCCAGGGTGAAGCAGCACGATGAGCGCGATGGCGATGAGCACAATGCCGCCGGTGATGATGAGGTTCATCGGTGAGAAGACGGTGTCGTTGAAACCGATGGTGTCGAAGCCGACGTCGATGCCGGCGAAGATCTCCGCGACATCTTTCTCATTGGAGACTTTGAGCGGTGCGCTGCCGGACATGCCACCGTGCCAGACGAGGAGTCCGAGATAGCCGGCGGCGACGAGCAGCGGATAGTGATGAGGAATGTTGCGTTCGTGCAGATGCTTGCCGACATCGCGTGCGATGAGTGCGCCGGCGATGAGGCCGAGTCCCCAGTTGATGAGTCCCCCGACCATGGCGACAGCGGCGATGAGTGCTGCCGCTTGTGCGGCATTGCGCGGCAGTTGTGCGAGCCCGCCGATGAGTCTTGCGATGGGCGGTGATGATGCGAGAGCGTGGCCGGTGACGAGGATGAGGCACATCTGCATCGCGAACGCGAGGAGTTCCCAGAAGCCTTGCTGCCAGAAGCCGACGGCGTCGAGGATGGTGTGCGCCGTGGGTGTGCCATCGCTGTGCTGTGTGGGCACGATGACCACGAGCAGCGCGGTGATCGCCGTGAGCAGGATGGCGAGCACGAACGGGTCGGGCGACGTGCGTCGGAAGATGGCGCTGATGGCGTTGCCGAGCCGGGAGATCATGGGGGGAGATTGTAGGGAAAAGGGAGGAGGGAAGAGGCAGAAGGCAGGAGGGAGGAGGCAGATGGCAAGCGTTCGTGTGTGGAGTCACTACTCGTTACATACCGAGCATGGTCCCCAGGCGTTGAGTATGCCGATGACGTCGTCAATGTTGACGATGCCGTTGCCGTGGGTGCCATCGGGGTACACGGGAGCGGAATCAAAGCGCTCAGCTGTCGATCCGAAGAAGAGAAGGGTTATCATCAGATCTGAAGCGTTGACCACGCCATCCGATGTCCCGTATGGCGAGAAACTTGCTGGATTGGCAACATCCTGCGGACACCAACAAAGCTCTTGGTCACCGCGGTATGTACCGCCCTGATCATGACACGCTTCGGGCTCTTGCATCGTGCATGCGTGGTCAACGCAACACGCGCCAAGGACGGGCGGACATACGACATCTTCGCAGCACGTTGATGGATGGAAGATCCCCCCGCGGTTCAAGCAAACGTCTTGTATACCGATTCCCT
>JBCCFX010000225.1:0-5969 GCA_039029515.1 Planctomycetota bacterium | reverse complement strand
GCAGGAAGCAGAGTCGTATCGCGCTCAGATTGTTCAGGCACGTCACGATCACTACGAAGCCGCGATTCACGCCGCGTTACAGCAGTTCGATCAGTTGCTGGCATTGCGAGACTGGCCGGCTGCGTATCAGGAAGCCGCACGGATCAAACGCCTGTTTCCGGATTCGCCGGCGGCGTTCGAGGTCGATCGGCGTCTCGTCGTGGCTCGGGATGAACACAAGTATCATCTCGAGCAGGAATTCATGGCGGCCGCCGAAGCCGATGACGTACCGCGCGCCATGCAGGTGTTGCGGGAACTCGACCGATATATGTCGCGCGATGAAGCATCACGCCTCGGTGAGACGGCCAACCGGATCGTCTCGCGGCATCGGGAAACACTGAGTGCGCAGTTCAAGGGCGCGATCAACGAACACCGATGGCGCGATGCCGCGGCTGCGGGCGATGCGATCATCGCGGAGTTCCCGAACACCAAGATGGCCGATGAGGTGCGGGGCATGATTGATGTGATTCGAACTCGGGCAACGCAGGCCGCGTTGTCTGGACCGCCGGAGATGAACTGAGGTGAACGAAACGATGCGTCGCACAGTGCTTGGATTCGTCGTCGCGTGGACCGTCGCGCTTCTGACAGGATGCGAGACGATCTCTCAGGATCTCTCGGATCTGGGTGAAGCGTTCAGTCAGCCATCACCGTCTGAAGCAGCGCGATGGATGATTGACCTCAATGATGCGGGTAAACGCCGGCGAGGCACCGTGCTGATCGCCACGTCGCCATTTGGCGCGGCGGAATCCAACGTCGAGTGGTATCGCGATCGCGTCGCGAACGAGCGTGATCCGATGGTCCTCGCCGTCACCATCACCGCATTGGCACGTCACGGCGAACCAGCGGATGCGCTGGTCATTACGCCTCAACTCGAACACGAAGATTTCAAGGTGCGCTGGGCCGCAGCGCGCGGCCTGCAACGACTTCACAATCGTCAGGCGATCGCGCCATTACTCGATCGATTAAGAAGAGATGAAACGCCTGACGTTCGTGTCGCCTGTGCAGAAGCGCTTGGTCAGTATCCGGAGGATCGCGTATTCCAGGGACTCGTCGCGGCGCTCAAGGCGCGCGAGCTATCTGTGAACCTAGCAGCTCGCGATTCGCTTCAGACCTTGACCGGCGAAAACTTCGAACTCGATCAGCGCGCCTGGTTGGCCTGGTACAACCGACCGGACATCGGCGCTGAACGTGCATTTGCCAATCAGCAGGAATATCTGTTCCCGACGTACACGCGCGATGTCTCCTGGATGGAGCGAGTCGCGTTCTGGGCGACACCCACGTTCGAGACGCCGGCACCACCGGCTGGACTTCGACCGTCAGATGAACGTCGCACCTACGAAGACTCCGTCGAAGAGGAAGGATGATCGCCGCATGAGTCATGCGACGCGCACGACGACAATTCGCGCGCTCATGCTTCGTGATGGACTGCCGGTCCTTGCGGCGGGCCAGCCGTTGCCAGCACTTGATTCAGGGCATGTCCTGATCGAGCCAACGCGTTGTGCAGTGTCGGCCACCGATGTTGAACGCTGTCGTGGCTTCAGCGACGCCGCCGGCGTGCTCGGCCATCAGTTTGTCGGCATCGTTCGCGATGCGCATGATGTCGCCGATCGAAGCATGGTTGGCAAGCGAGTTGTCGCCCGCTCCATCATGTCCTGTGGAACCTGCAATCTCTGTGCTCGCGGACTCGCGGATCATTGTCGCGAGCGGACGATGCTCGGTATTGATAGCGATCGTGGATGCTTCGCTGATTTGTTCGTGTTGCCCGCGGTGAATTGTGTGGCGGTACCCGATCAACTTGATGATGACCACGCCGTGTTCGCGCACGATGTCGCCAGCGCGCTCCAATGCGTGCATCAATTGACCATTTCTGGCAAGCCGTACATCACGGTGCTCGGCGATGGGACGCTCGGCATGATCGTCGCGCAACTCATGGCGAAGCAGAACGCATCGGTTCGCCTTGTCGGTCGATACACCGAGAAGTTGGCGCTGTGCGAGCGGTGGGGGTTGAAACACCGTCATGCCGATGACGTGGGGCGGCGCGCGGACCAGGACATCGTCGTGGACTGTACCGGAACGCCGACCGGACTCGAACTCGCGCTGCGACTCGTTCGGCCACGCGGAACGGTCGTCTTGAAATCGATCATCGCGCCAAAGGCGGTGCGACACTTCAATCTCGCATCGATCGTGACGAACGAGATCTCGCTGGTCGGTTCGTTCGGCGGGCCGATGGCTGAGGCCGTCCATGTGCTCAATCGCCTCGAAGTCGACGTCGTCAGCCTGATCGGTCGACGGATGCGCCTCGACGATGGGCCAGCGCTGCTCGATGCCGCCGCCGAACCGGGGGCGATGAAGGTCCTGGTCGATCCGTAAGCATCGATTTCGTGCCATGGCGTCACGGCGCAGATTCCCCGTCTACAATCCGCGATCTTGACTGACGCCGACGACCAGCACGATCCTCGTCCTGACGAATCAACACCGGTGCCGCACTCCGTGCTGGGACCGGATGATCCGCCGGTGGTCGAGTGGACCATCGAAGAAGCTGAAGCCGATATCGACACCGAAGGCACGATCAAGTCCGGCAAGCTCGCCGGCCGATCCATGTGGGCTGCGATCGGAATTCTTGCGCTGCCGATCCTCTTTCAGCAGACGATGGCCGCGCTCCTCGGCTTGTGTGACAAGATCTTCGCGGGAAGCCTGCCGGACGACATCGTCGTCAGCGCGCTCGACGGGATCGGCATCGCGTCGTACATCGGTTGGTTTCTCGGGATCGCCATGTATGGGCTTGGCGTCGGTGGTCAGGCCATCATCGCTCGCGCGATCGGCGCCGGCCGGGTTGGCGAAGCTGAACACGCGCTCGGCCAGGCGTTCGTGCTCAGTCTGATCTGGGGCACGCTCGTCGGTGTGCTGTTGTGGTTCGGCGCGCCGTGGCTCGCGGCGATCGCCCGACTGTCTCCTGAAGCCAGCGCCTATTGCGTGCAATACATCCGGGTGCTGTCTGCATCCATGCCATTCTGCGGCCTGATGATGATCGGGTCAGTCTGCCTGCACGGTGCAGGTGAAACAACGTTGCCGTCCATCATCGCAATCATTGTCAACATCGTGAACATCTTCGCCTCGTGGATCCTCTCCGGCGCAGATATCAAACGCACGATCGGCCCGGTTGACGTCAATATCATCAATCCGTTCAGCTTCGATCTCCATGTGCGCGGCATCGCCGCGGGAACATCGTTCAGCTACATCGTCGGCGCGCTGCTGATCGGCTTTGTCCTGCGCCGTGGCGTCAAGGATCTCAAGCTTCGCTCCACCCATCTGCCGATCGATCGCGGCATGGTGTGGCGCATTGTCCGGATCGGCATCCCCAACTTCGCTGAAGGCATGTCGATGTGGTTCGTCAACATCCTCGTGCTGATCTTCATCGGCATGATCGCCAATGGCGTCAACGGCGGTGGTCCCGTGGAAGGCCTCCAAGGGGCGCACATCATCGCGGTGCAGTGGGAGTCATTCAGCTTCCTGCCCGGCTTTGCCATCGGCACCGCCGCAGGCGCGCTCGCAGGTCAATACCTCGGCGCCGGGAACGCCCGCATGGCGCGCAAAGCCGTCATCGCCTGCACTGGCGTCGCAGCCGTGATCATGGGATTGATCGGCGTCGGATTCATCATGTTTGGCGATGTCCTGGTGTCCATCGTCAGCGCCGAGGAGATCCATCAGGAACACACGCCAAACTTACTGTTCATCTGCGGCATGATGCAGGTGTTCTTCGCCGTCACCATGGTCGTGCGCTCAGGTCTCCGCGGCGTCGGCGACACCAAGTGGACATTCATCATCACGACAGTCTCAAGTTACGGCGTGCGTTTGCCGGCCGCATACATCTTCGGCGTAATGCTCGGATTCGGCATCGAAGGCATCTGGATCGGCCTGTGCGGTGAGCTTGTCGTTCGTGCCGGTCTCTTCACAGCCCGATTCGTGCATGGCGGGTGGACGCGCGTGAAGGTGTGATCGAGTCAGCCCTGCAACAATGAGCAGAGATAGTCGAATTCAGCATCGATCTCGTCATCATTGGTCATGCTCTCGCTGATGACTTCACGCAACAACGCCATAAGCCGCTTCTTGACCACGTGCAGCGCCGACGCCACGGCGTTCGCATTCGAGAACCCGAGCGCCGCCGCGACCTCCTCGAGCGGCTTTGCTTCGGTGTTGTGCAGGCTCGGATGCAGCACCTGACCGACATACGCATCCCAGTGACCTGACTTGCCTGACGTTCGATAGTGCGCTTCGCAACGCCCCAGCGCATCCTGCAGCACGCGCGTGGCCCAATGCTGGTCGAAGACACGTTCCGGCGGCAGTTGATCCGAGGTCGGCAGCGTGGCTTCCTGCTCAGACACATCGGCGCCGGTCAATGTCAGCTTGCGCACGCCGGCGGTCTCGTGACGATGGCGGTCAATCTTGTAGTTCTTCAGCGCCGAGAGAATGAGGACGCGCAGTCTGGCGCGATCCCGATTCGCCTTCTGAAACAGCTGCCGCGTGAAGATCACATCCGTGAAAAAGCCTTGTGTGATCTCAGCCGCTTCATCCGAGGAGCTTCCGGTGCGTCGCAGATAGGCGTACACGGGCGGCCAGTACCGCTCGCTGAGCGTGGCCAGCGCGTCTTCCCGACGCTCCGAACCCTCATGGCCATCGAGCAGACCGACCAGCGTCCACGACGTGGTTTCGAATCCCCGATCCAGTCCGTGATCATCCTGACGCGGCATGGTGCCCAAACCCCAATCATCATGCAAAGACGCCATACGAGTTGACGGCGGTGAATATTTGCATTCTACATGACTCAATACGAGCGTTGGCGGCCCGTATTCAGTGGGGGAGGCGTTCTGTTGACGGAACGCCCTGTGCATCCGGGGGGATGTTCGGAGAGTGAACCATGCCTGATTCGAGTACCGAGACGTCGTCTGTCGGCCCGATGCGATTCGACGCGGCTCAACGCCTGTTCTCCGCGTCACATGTGCCCGGATCCTCATCCGATCCCGCCACTCTGCCTCGCGAGATCGGTCACTTTCAGATCGACCGTATCCTTGGCGAGTCATGGGGGACGCAGACCTTTCTGGCGCACCGACGTGATCGTGATGTGCCGTGGGTCGTACACCGATACACGCTCGGATTGGTGCCCGATGAACACGCGGCGCTCCGCGATGAACTCAGGCGAACGGTCATCGAATCTGTACGACTTCGCGTGCCGCTCGAAGAATCAGGCGATGAAGATGGCTGCCCGTACATCGTCTGGCCATACATTCCCGGCGTTGCGCTCGATCGATATGCCGATCGTCATGATCTGAATACCACCGAACGCATTCGTTTGCTCACACGGCTTTGCCAATCAGTGCAACGACTCCATCAGAGTGGGCGCCCGCACGGCGATCTCAAGCCCGGACACGTCATTGTCGACGCGAAGGGCGAGGTTCATCTCGTCGGCCTCGGGGTATCGACCTTGCTTCGAGCCAACTTGCGCGATATCGATGCCGACGAGCGCTTCATCGCCCGTGCGCTTCAGTATCGCGCGCCGGAGACGATCGATCAGCCAACGGTCGCCTTCTCGATCGTCAACGATCAATACGCATTGGCTGCGATTGCCTGGCGACTGCTTGCCGGTCGTCCACCACACGAACTCGATGAATTGCGTCGAGACGATGCGATTCAGCGCTGTCTTGATGATGATCCAATCGTCTCAGGAACACGTCAGCCGCTCACGCCGGTGCTCATCCGCGCGCTCGAAGCGGCGGTCTCGCGAACGCCATCGGCACGTCCGAAGTCGGTCAACGATCTCGGTGACGTCCTACGATCCCAGGGCGAGCAAGCGACGGTGCCGTGGTGGCGACGACTCGGTCGGAAATAACCGGCATCTGTGAGGCGATCTGACCTCACCATGACAAGCATGGAAG
>JBCCFX010000224.1:0-6066 GCA_039029515.1 Planctomycetota bacterium | reverse complement strand
GGCAGCCGCTCGGCGCCCTTGGTGCGACCGGCTCATCCGCCACGTCCACGTCATACACCAACGCACGCAACAGTCTCCAATCCGACATGGATGGCGATGACTACATCGAGAGCTTCCTGCCGTCAGGCAGCACGCTGCCGGTGCGATTCAATGGTGCCTCGTCCGCGGTCACCAATGAAGGCACGATCGACGTGAACACGGCGACGTTTGAGGCGGCCATCGGTGGCATCGGCGGTACCGACGCGTTCATAACGATCAGTAGCACGACATCGTGGGACTTTGATCCCAGCAACGGCGTGCCGTTCTCGACGTTTGACTTCAAGTCGACATTCATCCATGAAGTCGGGCACGCGCTTGGCTTTACGTCAGCGGCTGACGGACCGTCAGGCCGAACGGAAATGCTGGATCTCTACCGTTTCCAGCGCACTGATGGTACGGGTGACTTCAACCCGGACAACGTGACTGAATTCGGAACGACTCCGCGACTCATCGATTTCGGTACGCCGAACGATGATCACAACTCGAACCTGTTCGAAGCGGATGGCACTGATCTCGAATACCGCATGGCCGATGGCAACCCGAACCAGGCTTCGCACTTCCGCGAGCAAGGCGCGGCGATCGGCATCATGGATCCGACCGGTGCTCCGGGCGAAACTTTTTTTCCGGACTACTTTCAGCCGTCGGACCTCGACATGCTTGACGCGATCGGCTGGGACTTCGCGCCGGAAAGCGCAACCACCCCGCTGCCGTTCAGCGACTCGTTCGATGGCCCGAACATCGACGGCGCACTCTGGATCGGCATCGACGGTGCGACGATCAACGGTCTTGGCGACAACCCGCCGAGTGGCCCCAACTCGCTGAACCTCAACTTCATTGATGAAGTTCGTTCCGCGTTGATGGATACCTCCGCGATCGACACGGTCATCGTGTCATATTTCTGGCAGCGAACCGGGAACTCCTCGTCACCGGAAGCCGGCGAAGATCTGGTCGTGGAATATCGCGACAGCACTGGCGCATGGGTTGAACTTGCTCGTTATCCGGGCGCTGGTCCTGATGACGATCCGTTCGTGCAGGACACCTTCAACCTGACGTCTGCGGACAACGCAACGCACAGTGGTTTCCGCCTGCGATTCCGCGTGGAAACAAGCGGTGGTGCGGACAACTGGTTCGTGGACAACGTCGAAGTGATCGGCGTGAACCCGCCGCCGAACGATGCATGCCAGTTCGCAAGCCTCGCCTCCGTTGGTGCGAACCCGTTCTCATCGCTCAACGCGACGTCCGAAGGCAGCACCGAAACCTGCGCCGACTTCGACAGTGACGTCTGGTATCGCGTGGTCACGCCATGTGACGGCACGCTGACAGTCAGCGTGTGTGATGCTGACTTTGACGCGGAACTCGCAATCTACGGTGTGCTCTGTCCGCTCTCGCCAGATCAGGCCATCGCGTGTAATGCAGACGCCTGCAACGGTGGAAACTCGATCTCCATCCCGGTGTCGATGAACCAGCTGTATCGAATCCGCATCGGTGGCGCCGGCGGCGCAACTGGCACGGGAACGCTGGACATCTCCTGCGGTGTTGTGGCCGCACCGGCCTGCCCGTGGGACTGCACGCCTGACAATGGTGATGGCACGTTCGGCAACGGCGTGGTCAACATCGATGACCTGCTTGAAGTCATCAACAGCTTTGGTGCAGCAGGTGGTCCGTGCGACTCCGCTCCGGACAATGGTGACGGCACGTTCGGCAACAACATCATCAACATCGATGACCTGCTGGCCGTGATCAACAACTTCGGCGCTTGCCCCTCATAAGCAGGATTGCCTACATTGACATGTTCATGCGACGCTCCGGTTTCGGCCGGAGCGTCGCGTTCGTTTCGGGCGAGTCGTTATGGGACTATTCGGGGTTTGACTTCGTTGGAAGCCTGCCAGATTGCAGGAGAATCGCGTGCCTTTGCACGCAACGGTGCTATCGTTTCTTATGGGGAATGATTTCGGGTCCGCCATGATTGAGAAGAGTGTCGTGAAGATTCAACGATCGAAATTCATCACGCCATGTATCGGTGCGCTGATCGCCGTTGTCGCGACGGTTGCGGTCCAGGCCGGCGATTCACTCGCCCCTGCGACCAAGCCGCCCGCACCCAAGGATGTCGCACCTGACGATGCGCTCCTTCTGATCCCGGTGGATGAGCGTCCTCGCGTGCAGTGCTCGATTCTTCGGCCTGAACCGTCGCCCACGCGTGCCGGCGTCCAGACAGGCGACCTATGGCCTGACGGCATCGTGCCATTCGAATTCGACGGCAGCGTCTCGTCTCAGGATCAGTCGCGTGCCATTGAAGCGATGGCCGTCATCGAAGGCGTGACCGCGGTGAACTTCATTCCCCGCACCAGTGAATCGGACTACCTGGTCCTTCGGGATTGGACCTCCAACAGCTCGTTCGTCGGGCGAGTCGGTGGCGGTCAGTTCGTCAACATCTTCAACTGGTCATTCCGGTACATCATCGTGCACGAGTTGATGCACGCGCTGGGCTTTGAACACGAGCAGTCACGTTCCGATCGAAACTCGTTTGTCTCGATCAACTTTGCCAACATCTGCTGCGATGCGGACTTCAACTTCTTCACCGCGGCGAACGTGACGGACTTCGGTGATTATGACTTCGAGTCGGTGATGCACTACGACGCGTTTGCGTTCTCAAATGATTGTTGTTCGGCCAACGATCGAACGATCACGGTGCTGCCACCGAATGAAGCCTTCCAGACGGTGATCGGCCAGCGCTCGTATCTGAGTGAAGGCGACATCGCAGGCCTGCAGTTCCTGTACGAAGGATCGCCGGCAGCGTCGCCGTTCTTTGACGACTTCGAGACTGGTTCGTTTGATAGTGCGCTATGGACTGGTGTCGACAATGCCATCATCAGTGATCTCGGCATCAACCCGCCTTCAGGCACGCTGAGTCTGAATCTGGCGGGAAGCAATCAAGGCGGCCAGCAGGTTCGCAGTGGCCTGATCGACACATCGTTTGAGCAGTTTGTTGTCGTGTCGTACTGGTGGCAGCGTCGTGGTGGTGGGAACTCACCGGAAGCCGGCGAAGATCTTGTCCTGGAATACCGCGACGCCAACGGCGAGTGGATCGAGTTTGCACGCCATCTCGGCAACGGCCTCGATATGACGACCTTTGAGTTCAACGAAGTCACCCTCATGGGTTCGGCGTTGCATACCGGCTTTCGGGTCCGGATCCGCGCGATCTCCTCGAACATCAATCAGGACGACTGGTATGTCGATGATGTGATGATCGGTATTCCGATCAGCAACAACGCATGTCAGTTCGGACTGCGATTGAACGAAGGAGCGAACGCATACAACTCCTTCCTTGCCTCCTCGTCAGGTGCCACAGAGTCCTGCGGCGACTTCGAGAGCGATGTGTGGTTCTTCTACATCACACCATGTGATGGCACGCTCAACCTGAGTGTGTGCGATGCCGACTATGACACCGAGCTGGCCGTGTACGGCGTGCTCTGCCCAATGACTGCGGACCAGGCGATTGCCTGCAGCGATGATGATTGCGGTGCCGGGTCTTCGGTGAGCATCCCGGTGACCGCAAACTCATTTTATCGCATCCGCGTTGGCGGCAAGAATGGCGCCACCGGATCAGGCACGCTCATGGCCGAGTGCATGGAGACTGTCGTCCCCTGTCCCGCCGACTGTGCGCCGGACAATGGTGATGGTACGTTCGGCAACGGCGTCGTCAACGTCGATGATCTCATCGCAGTCATCACATCATTCGGTGATCCCGGTGGTCCTTGCGATCTCGCACCGGACAACGGTGATGGCACATTTGGCAATGGCATCGTCAACGTCGATGACCTCATCGGCGCGATCAACGCGTTCGGCGCGTGCCCGCAGTAATACTGAATCGACCTCGCGACATCATGACGCTGTCACTGATGCATCCTCGCGCCGCGAGCGGATGAATGGCATGACCGCGCTCATGCCACCGATCCCGATCAGGACGAACGACACCACGACAATCCATGCTTCGCTGGACATCGTTGGCACGACGCGACTCGTTGTGGAGACGTCCGCCAGCAGAAGCCCGAGCAGGCCGCCCAGCGGGCCAATGGTGTAGCCGAATCCAATGAGCGCTTCGTGCGTGCCGCCAGCATCGACGGCAGCGCTGCCGACTGCCATGGCGTAATACAAAGCGGCGTAATAGATCGTGCCGACACCTGCACCGAAGACGATGAGGCCAATGCTGAGCATTGCAGTGGTTGAGCCGGCGACGACGAGCGCAAAGCCCACCATCATCATGACGCTCGCAACGATGAGTGGGCTCCATCGTCCATGCCATGCGCCGTGGAGCCACAAAGCAGTCATGGCACACGGCCGCGCCAGCATCCAGATCGCCGCGAACGGTGGCCGCCATGATTCCTCGATCGCAAGTGCATCCATCCGATACGGCAACAGCGGCGACATCGCCGCAATGAGCAGGTAGCTCAGTGGAAGGAGCGCACGGGCTGACCGGAGCAGATGCGGGTAAATCGGTGGGACAACTGCCGTCTGGCTGGCATGGTGCGGCGGCGGCGTTCCGGGGAATCGCTGCAGCAGAATCGTGGCGACCACAAAGAGCACGCCTGTGAGCACGATGGCGGTATCGGGTTGCGTGCTCATGAACGGGCCGAGGCCGAACATCGCGAGGACGACGGCACTCGTCCAGACGAGGTTGAACCAGCCGATTGCGGAGCGCATCTTCGGACCATGGCGTCCCGCGGTCAGAAAGCTCTCCATCGTGGGCCAGAGGAACGAAGACAGCAGGCTGACGGAGCACGCCACGATGACCAGTGAGGCAAGCGTTTTCACAACGAGTGGAACAAGACACAATACCGCGCAGGATGAGAGGACGAACGTCAACAGCGTGCGCGGTGACATGCGCCGTTCGATCCGTCGAATCACGCGACCTGACACAAATGCGCCGGCCATGTACGTCGCCCCGGCAGCGCACGACAGCATCAGGTTCTGCGCTTCGCTGATCCCGTACTGAGACTCGGCGATGAACGGAATTCCCAGCCAGAAGATGCCGGTGCCAATCGACGCGAGAAACGTGACGATCAGAAACGTTGGAAGTGGCGTGGCATGGTGATGGCTGGCGTTCACGGAGCGGCATAGTACGTGGAGGACGTGCCGGCGGAAGCCGAGAAATCGGTACAAGTCCACTCAAGGTCGTCTCCGGCTCCGCCGATAACCCCTTCGCACCAGCACATGCCCGACGGTCTGCGATCCAGCTTCCGCAGCTCATCGCTCCCCACCGAACCGTCTTCATGTCCTGAGCGTCATCCGAACACGCTTAGGCCCCGCAACCGCCGGACCAGACACTCCCCTCCTGGCCCGGCTGTTGCCTTGCGCGGTCCGGTCGCACCGGCTGCACCTATGAAGGCAATCACGTGAATTGTGCGCCGGACGTCGGTGTCGTGTTGTCCAAACTTCACATGTCTCAATTCGGAACCGCACGTCCGCATTCCATAGTTCCTGCGACCCTCGGGAACCTGGATGAAGGAGTGAACAGGCATGGACAGGGCAGTCTTCACACACACGGCAACCTCTGCGGCTCTTGCCGTCACACTTCTCACCGGCTTGAGCCACGCTGAGCGGCCCGGAAGTGCGAAAAGAGGTGCGCATGCGATCGATGCTGGCGCGATCGTCGATGGAGTCGGCCCGATGCTGGTGGTGCCCGAAGGATTCGAATCGCACGTCACGCCTGCGTTGCTCGACGGCCTGCAGGATGGTCGTATGTACGTCCTTGGCCCCAACGGCGCCCGCCTCCGAACAGGCAAGAACGGTATGACAATGCGTCACGCCGGCCGCACCGTCTGGAACAACAACGTGGAACTCCAGATCGAACCGGAGGAGCCAATGGCTGGCGGTGGCGCTGCGGCAGCTCCCGCCATCATCTCGATCACGTTGACCGCCAACAACAACGGGACCGCGCCTTCGAACTATGGACTGATTCTGCCTCGCCCGGTCAACGCACCGATCGAACCTCCGGCGACGCTGCGCGGCCTGATGATGATGTCCGTC
>JBCCFX010000223.1:0-6081 GCA_039029515.1 Planctomycetota bacterium | reverse complement strand
CTCCGCCCTGCAGTAGGAGACTGCGCGGAGCGGTTTGACGAATGCACGTCGAGTGTGATCGCGAACAAGCTCAAGATCCTGCTCCAGATGTCGCTCGTTCTGCTGCATGGCACCCGACGACCAATCGTGCGAATCGGTCGGTTCGCCGGCCAGTACGCCAAGCCTCGTTCCGAAGCCATTGAATCGCGCGATGGCATCGAACTGCCGAGTTATCGCGGCGACCTCGTCAACGGCGTCGCGTTCACCCCCGAATCACGTACGCCAGATCCGCAACGCATGCTCCGCGCGTACGAACGATCAGCATTGACGCTCAACTTCATTCGAGCGCTTGTTGATGGCGGCTTTGCCGATCTTCATCACCCGGAATATTGGGATCTCGGCTTCGTGAAACACTCGCCGCGCGCGGCCGAGTTCAGCCGGATCGTGGAAACGATCGGCGACTCGATTCGGTTCATGGAGACGATGTCCGGCACGCCGGTCGGACATCTTCGTCGCGTCGACTTCTACACCGCGCATGAAGGCCTGCATCTGCCGTACGAGCAGGCGCAGACGCGTCGCGTGCCGCGCCGCACCGGCTGGTACAGCCTCTCGACGCACTTCCCGTGGATCGGCAAGCGAACGGCGGAGCTCGATGGCGCGCACATCGAGTACTTCCGCGGCATCGTGAATCCCATTGGCGTGAAGATCGGCAACGGGACCGATGCTGACACCCTACGGCGGCTGATGGACACGCTGAATCCAGATGATGAGCCCGGCCGACTCACGTTCATTCATCGATTCGGCGCGCATGACATCGCCCGAGAACTGCCGGCGCTCATCGATGCGGTCCAGCAGAGCGGGAAGACCGTGCTGTGGGTGTGCGATCCGATGCACGGTAATACGGAACGCACGACGTCCGGCATCAAGACCCGTAAGTTCGAGCACATCCTCGCAGAGCTCGAACAGGCATTCGAGATTCATCGCGAACGCGGCTCGTACCTCGGCGGCGTTCACTTCGAACTGACCGGCGAGAACGTCACTGAGTGCACCGGCGGCGCACGCGGCCTGAGCGAGGACGATCTCAAGGATGCGTACCGCAGCGAGGTCGACCCACGCCTGAACTACGAACAGGCACTCGAGATGGCGCTGCTCATCGCCAAGCGCGTCGGGTGAAGATCTTCGTTGACCTTGATCGCCGAGTATCATGGCGGCTCGGGGTTGACGATGACTGACCAGAACAACCGCAGCACGCTTGATGATCGCGGGTCACGCATCTGGGTGCGGCCGGAACGACATTACGACGACGCAAGGGCACGCGTGAAGCCATCGCGACGCATGGCGCTCATTTTCAACCTCGTGTTGTTTGCGTTTCTCATCATCTTTTCCGCATTGGTTGCGAGCGAGAAGACGTCGCGATTCCGGTCGATCGTGAATCGCGCGAACCGCGACTTTCCGAAACAGATTCACGCGCTTACGCGACATCGGGACCTATCGATCGTCAACGGGTTCATCGCACCCGCGCGCCATGACGATGTCATCATCGGCCGCATGACGCTGAAATCCACGTCGACACGCCTCAGCTTGACGCGCGTGGTGGAAGAAGGCCATCTCACGGTGCAGTTCGGCCCGCGCATCATGGACGGAAGGAGAGCCGCGCTATGGATACCGCTTGCGAAGCACGCATTTGATTCGGAAATCATCGGGGCAGACGCTGCGCGGACGCTGACGACCAGCGCACCCGGAGCTCGACTCCGAACGGTCATGCCCTCGTTCGTTGGCGAGTTCGCGCTGCGTCTGACCGTACTGAGCCTGTTCGCCATCCTGCTTGAAGTCGGCGCCTATCTTGTCGTGCTGTCCATCGCACTGCTCTCAGCCTTTCCGAACGTCCGCCATGAACAGCGCGTCATCGAGAGCCTTCGCGCCCGTCGATGCCTGCAATGCAAGTATGTCTACGGTGATATCCAATCGTGGCGCTGCCCGGAGTGCGGACGCGACTGGTCGTACGAGCGATCCCGGCTGTCCTCGCCGGCGCCGATTGACCATTGACCGATAACGGTCTCGAATCGGGAAGTGCGCGCAGACGATGAACCCAGATTCGGAGCCGATCGTATGACCAGTGACTGGAGCGACATCATGCCAATCCAATCATCATCGCTCGAAAACCGATCGCAGCCGATACGGCGATGGGTACGGCCTGAACGACACTATCAGGAAGCCGCCAATGATTGCACACCATCCCGCGAAGTGCTGTTGACGATCAACGGTATTTTGCTGGTGTTGTTCATCATTATCTCAGCGGCGCATGCTGCGCAGGAGGCATTCGGACCGGATGTCACCTCGACACTCATTCAACATGAACATGAAGGAGATTCCCGCGCTCAGGCGTTCCTGTATCCGTTCGTCATGTGGATGATCGCGTTCATCGTCCTGGCGGCGATCGCGCACGCCGTGCTCATTCCCGTGAGCATTGTGCTGGGTATGGTCGGCGAAATTCCCACGGTCAACCGCGAACGACACACCATTCAGCGCCTGAAGTCCCGAACGTGTCCGAAGTGCAAATACAGATTCGGCGAGATTCAGTCGTGGCGATGTCCCGAGTGCGGCAACGACTGGGCCGAAGAAGTCTTGCGCCTGTCGACACCATTGCCGCCGGACGCTGATCGCGAACAGCTGACGGCTGAGAGCTGAGAGCTGCCAGCTGTTCGCCCCTCACCAAACCCGAACGACGAAAACAGATTGGCAATTCCTGCAACCACGGACCCCGAAGTCCGAACAATCGACGTGGTCGACCGTGAATCGGCCAGTCGCCGGGGCGGCGCGGGAGACCGAGACACATTTCACAATTTTCGTTCGAAGGATCGGTGATCCGAAACGTAGTTTGAAGGAACCTGACGGTTCGAAGCGCGTCGAACACGACGTCGCATCACCGACACATTTCAGTATCCCCACGGGGGGCTCGCGTACGGCATTCCGCGGGCCCTCTTTTTATTGGGTTGTGGGTTTCGGGCTGTGGGCTGTGGGTTGTTGGCTGTTGGCTGTTGGCTGTTGGCTGTTGGCTGTTGGCTGTTGGCGAGAATCGTAGGGCAGGCCTGCCAGCCTGCCTGAACCACAATGGTCGCCGAGTGGCAGGCAAGCATGCCTGCCCTACGCTGCTCATGTTTCTGGCTCATGCCCTCTTCCCCTTCGCCCCGTCCGTAGCCTCACCGACCCTGCCCATCTATACTCCGCCCATGCGTCCGACCGTAGCCGTAACGGGACTTGGTCCCATCAGTGCCGCTGGCGTGGGAATCGAACCGCTCTGGCAGGCGATGCTCGAAGGCCGCAGTTGCCTTCAAAGCATCCAACGTTTTGATCCATCCGGCTTTCCGTGCCAGATCGCCGGGCAACTCCCCGCCGACGAGTTTCGGATCCGCGATTTCGTCCCCAAGAGCTATCGCAAAGCCACCAAGGTCATGTGCCGCGATATCGAACTCGCGGTCGCAGCGGCCGATGTCGCCGTCCGTCATGCCGGTCTCGTGACCAAGGGTGTCGACGCCGATGCCGAACCCACGATTCCTGCCGATCGATTCGGCTGCCACATCGGTGCGGGCCTGATTGCCGCGGATGTCGAAGAACTCACCGCCGCGCTCATCACGAGCAAGGATGACGACGGCAACTTCGACATTGGCAACTGGGGATCGCAGGGGATGACGAACCTGACCCCGCTGTGGTTGCTCAAATACCTGCCGAACATGCTCGCATGCCACGTCACGATCGTGCACGACTGCCAGGGACCGAGTAACACAATCACCTGTTGTGAAGCGAGCAGCCTGCTCTCGCTCGGCGAATCGATGCGTGTCATCGAACGCGGCGCTGCATCCGCGTGTCTGACCGGCGGCGCTGAGTACAAACTCAATCCCGTCGCGTTTTTCCGTCAGCATTGCGCCAAACGACTCGCCGCTGTCGGCGAATCCGCCGACCCGACCACCGCAATCAAGCCGTTCGATGCCAACGCACTCGGGACAGCTCTGGGCGAAGGTGGCGGCATTCTCGTGCTCGAAGACCTCGAATCAGCGCGAGCACGCGGTGGTACGGTCCTCGCCGAAATCGCCGGCTACGCCGCGACGCAGAGCCGTTGCCGCGACACCCTCGGCCTCGATCTCGATCCGACTGATCCTGCGACCAGCGATGCCATTCGCGCCGCGATCGATCAGGCCGGACTCTCACCTGATGACATCGATGCGATTGTGCCGTTCGGCTCCGCGATTCCATCGGTGGATGCGGTCGAAGCGCACGCGATCCGATCAGCGTTCGGCGAACGCGCGGCCTCCATCCCGCTGATCACGCCAGTGCCGTACGTCGGCAACTGCAACGCCGGCATCGGCGCCGTGAACCTGTGCGTCGGCGTGCAGGCGCTCGCGGCCCAGAAACTCCCCGCCCGAATCAACACCGCGGGCGTGGACGGACTGGACGCGAATGCGTGCGCTGCTCGCGACGCGGAACTGAACCATGTTCTCGTCTTCACCACAAGTCAGGGCGGACAGAACGCAGCGGTCGTGCTGCGTCGCGCCTCGTGACGGTCGCGGAGTACACGCGAATGTCCGATGATTCTCAACGCATCGTGGTGACCGGTATGGGCTGGATCACGCCGCTCGGCCATGATCTTGACACCGTCTGGTCACGCATGATGAAGGGCGATTGCGGCATCGCGCCGATCGATCGCTTTGATGCGCGCACGTTTCCCACCACATTCGCCGCTCAAGTGCGCGACTACGACTTCACGAAGTACGTCGACGATCCGGAACGGCATAAGCATGCCGGCCTGCACTCGCAGTTCGTGCTCGGCGCGGCTCGACAGGCATGGAATCAATCCGGGCTCGGCGACGTCGCGGACCTCGATCACCGACGCATGGGCATCTATCTGGGGGCGGGCGAAGGACCGGTTGAATTTGAGACCTCCGTCAAGGCCGATTACGCCGCATGGAATGCCGACACGCAGACTATCGATGCCGCACGCTGGGCCGAAGCGGCGTTCAAGCACATGAGCGCGGCCGCGGAGTTGGAGCAGGAACCGAACATGCCGGCGTGGCATCTCGCCAACGAATACGACGTGCGAGGACCGGTCTACAACTGCCTCACCGCGTGCGCAGCGTCGACGCAGGCGATCGGTGAAGCATCATCGATCCTTCGACGCGGCGATGCCGATGTCATGATCTCAGGCGGCACGCACACGATGCTGCATGTTCTCGGTGTGACCGGATTCAACCGACTGACCGCACTCTCGACGCGCACCGATGACATCATGACGGCCTCACGGCCGTTCAGCCGATCGCGCGATGGCTTCGTCATGGGCGAGGGCGCCGGCGTGGTCATTCTTGAAACACTCGAACACGCGCGCAAACGCGGCGCCACCCCGCAGGTTGAACTCATCGGGTACGGCAGCAGCGCCGATGCGTTTCGTATCACCGACATTCAGCCCGATGGTCGCGGCGCGGCCGCAGCGATGCATCAGGCATTGCGCCAAGCCGGACTCGATCCGCACGGTACCGATGAGCAAGGTCGTCCTGCGGTGCATTACATCTCCGCCCATGGCACGGGAACGAAGGAGAACGACTCCATCGAGACGCGCGCGGTCAAACGCGTGTTCGAAGAGATGGCACCGAAGATTCCCATGAGTTCCATCAAGTCCATGATGGGCCATCTCATTGCGGCCGCCGGTGCCGTGGAGGTCGTGGCGGCGGCCGGTTGGAACTCCGTTCCCGTGAGGTCCACGATCCCGCGATCGAGTGCCGGAGGGGCCAGGCGTCCGTTCATGGTCAGCCGATAACCGCCGACGTCCGCGCGGGCGAAGTGGATGACGTAGTCGCCGTCGGCGAGCTGCATCACCGGCGCGGCCACGTGCTGGGGGATCGGGTCCGCGGCCGAAAACGTCTGGCGTGCGGTCTGCGCCGCAATCCAGGCGGCGGTGGCCGGGTCCAGGCGCGTGTACAGGTGGATGTCGCTCGGATGATGCCCCAGATTCCACGTGGCGCACGAAGCGGTGGCCAGTGCCAGCAGTGCGAGGCCTGCGGCACTGTGGTGCATCACGACTCTCTTCATCCCAGTTGTGGTGTTCCCCGACGG
>JBCCFX010000222.1:0-6090 GCA_039029515.1 Planctomycetota bacterium | reverse complement strand
CGACCTTGCCGAACACCGCGTAGCCTGCGCCATCTGACTGCGGACGATCCAGCATGCTGTTGTCGACCACGTTGATAAAGAACTGCGCCGTCGCGGATCGTGGGTTGCCGCCAACTCGCGCCATCGCCAGCGTACCGCGCGCGTGCTTCAGGCCGTTCTGCCATTCGTTATCAATGCCGGGCCGGAGGCCATCGGACTTCTGCTGCAATTGCGAGGTGAAACCGCCGCCCTGAATCATGAACGTCGACATCACCCGATGGAAGATCGTGTTGTCGTAGAACTCCGCATCGACGTACGACAGGAAGTTCGCGACCGACACCGGCGCCTTCGTCGTGTTCAGCGCCAGCACGATCGAACCTTCTGTGGTTTCCATCGTCACGTATTCGAATTCATCCGTGGCATCTTCGCCGATCGCGACGACTGGCGGCAGCGCAGGCTTCGCCGGCTCCTGAATCATGTTCGCACTCGGCTTGATCGGATCCATCGAAACCTCGGTCGGGAACTGATTGATGCCGCGACCTTCGAGCAGGCCCATCAGACGCTCGCCGATCTTCTCGGCGTTCGCGGTGCCATCGGTCGAACTGACTTCGATAGAGATCCTGCGATCGTCGAACGATGTCTTCATCGTGCTGACATTGCCATCATCACGCGTCTCGGACACGGTGCCGCCATCGACCGCAGCGAGCTCATCGCGATGAAGGAAGATCTGGTACTCAACCTTCATGACGGGTCGACGCCGGGCGCTCGTGTCGCCGTGCGCGGGAACGCGGCAGCGTTCGGCGGTCTGGCCACGTGCCGTGAAGAGCACGTAGTTCCGGCCCTCGCCGGCGTTGCGCGAGAAGACCGTCGCCTGAATGCGGGCGTCATCTCCGACGATATCGCGCAGCGTCGGGGTGACGACAGCGCGCCAAGTGTCGCGCAGTTCCAGGTGCACCGCACGGCTGAGCACATCGGGCGTCGTCAGCATCGCCTTCCGCACATCCGGACTCCACTTGTCGGAGGCCGGCTCAATCTGGGCGTGGACGGCGGGAGCAAGGATCGCGAGCAACAGCACCATCAGCGTGCACAGTTTTCGTTGGGTTGAGCAGATCACGAGTCGATTCCTCCTCCGCACGCTGGCGGTCTGGATCCGGAAAAAGGCGTCGGTTCGGACGGAGCATCTTACCGCCCCGTTCAACGCCTGACGCTCCATTGCTGACCGCCTCATGCCGGCCTACCCTGTGCGACATGAACGGCACACCCGCCCACCACCGTCCAACGACCGCACCGACAGGATTGATGCACGCATTCGGCCTTGTCGTTGCCCTGCTGATCGTCCTCCCTGCGACGGCACAGGAACGATTTCGACTCGGCGATGACGACCGCTGGAAGATCGAGGAGACGGTCGATCCGAATTCGCCTGAAGGTGAGCTCGCCGAGGCGTGGAAAGCGCTCGCTGATGAACAGTACGGCCGAGCCATCGACCTCGCGGACGACTGGATCGATCAATACCCGCAACATCCGCTTTTTCCTGAAGCACTTCTGCTGCGCGGCGATGCCCATAACGCGCGAGGCGACGAGTTCACCGCGCTCTTTGATTACGAAGCGATCGCGCGGTTGTATCCCGGCTCCGACGTGTTCGTCACCGCGCTGGAGCGCGAGCTTGACATTGCCAAGGACTACGCACGTGGCAAGAAGCGTCGCGCGCTCGGATTTCGCGTCGTCGATGCGCGATCCGAAGCCCAGGAATTGATGATTCGTATTCAGGAACGCCTGCCGGAAAGCCGGCTCGGTGAAGAAGCACACTTTGAGCTTGCGAACTTCTACTTCCGTGCCCGTCAGATGTCGCTTGCGGTTGATGCGTACGACCTGTTCCTGCTGAACTATCCGATGTCTGAGATGGCATCGGTCGCGCGCCGCCGGTTGATCTACGCCCATCTCGCGTCGTTCAAGGGACCGGAATTCGATCCTTCGGGGTTGATCGAGGCAAGCACGCGCATCAACGAACTGAAGCAGATCGAGCCCGCGGTCGACGCGGAAGCCGATGCGCTGCTGGTGCGAATCGAAGAGTCCACCGCGCAGAAGTTGTTCGAGACAGCACGGTGGTACGACCGCACAGGCGACCCGATCACGGCTGAGTACACACTTCGCCGGCTTGTGCGCGAGCACCCGCAGTCCATTGCGACCGGCGCTGCGCTGGACAAGATGCCGGATCTGCTTCGCCGGTTGCCGCCTTCGATCCGCAGGCAAGCTGCCGCGGCGGGCGTGTATCCATCTGAGCTGTTCGAGCCGTATGGCCTCGCACCGGTGCTGCTGGACTCGACGTCAGCCGACGCCCCCAGAGACGTTCCGACGACGCAGGGAGCAACGCCATGATGCGGCCACTGATCGCGGTTGTGTTCGTGGCAGCACTGCTCGTCGGTTGTGCGGGAAGCGTGACTGAGGGCTACGTCGCGACGTCGACGTTTCGAGATGACATTCAGACCATCGCGATACCGATCTTTGATAATCGGACCTTCACGCGCGACATCGAATTCGAGCTTACGGATGCGTTGATCAAGGAAGTGCAACGCCGGACGCCATACCGGATTGAGAACGAACGTCGGACAGAAACAACACTGACGGGCACCATTCGGAAGGTTGAACTGACGCGGTTGTCCCGCTCAACCGATACGGGATTGAGTGAAGAGGGTGTTCTGCGGGTGACGATCGACTTTGAGTGGAAAGACCTGCGCGACGGACATACCCTCATTTCACGTGAGGAATACACGGGACAAGCCTTATTTGTGCCGTCATCCTCTCGCGAACCGGTCGAGATCGGGCAGTTTGCCGTCGTGCAGCAGCTTGCACGAGACATCGTGTCCGAAATGCGGTCCGAATGGTAAGGACCAATCGTAAGGAGAGTCTGATTCCGGGCACCGTCCGGAACCCAGACAGCACCGATGGCAGACGATCCCCGTCAAAACGGTTCGAACCCGCGCCCCGAAGGTGATGGGAGCAAGACGCCTCAGGCACCGCCGCCGGTGAAGCTGAGCCGCGGCCTCATGAGCTGGATGATCATCATCGGCCTGCTCATCATGCTGTTCGTCGTGCTCAACAACTCCAAGAGCGGTACGGAGATCAAGACCTGGGACGAATTCGTCGCCTACATTGATCCCGCCGGCGGCAAGATCAACGAAAAGAATGTCGTCCAGGTGAAGAGCGATCGTGTGCAGGCGCAACTGCGCGAAGGCACCACAGGATTCGAGTCCTCCGGCGGTCGACCGCCGCTCATCTATACGACGATCGATCCTGACAACCGCGAGTGGTTCATCAAGGAACTCAACGCGATGGAGGGCATCGCCACCGACTACCAGACCGGTCAGTCGCTGTGGATCTCGTTCCTGCTCGCGTTCGGTCCGTTCATCCTGATCATTCTGCTGATCTGGTACTTCATCGCGCGATCCATGCGATCCGCAGGTGCGGGACCGGGCGGCATGCTCGGCAACTTCGGCAAGTCGCGCCATCGCATCACCTCGAAGGACAGCGTCAACGTCAAGTTCGGCGATGTCGCGGGCATTGAGGAAGCGAAGGAAGAACTCACCGAGATCGTCGAGTTCCTCAAGAATCCGAAGAAGTTTCAGCGACTCGGCGGTCGCATTCCGCGCGGCGTGCTGCTCATCGGCCCTCCCGGCTGTGGCAAGACGCTGCTCGCCAAGGCGATTGCCGGCGAAGCGGATGTGCCGTTCTTCAGCATCTCGGGCTCGGACTTCGTGGAGATGTTCGTCGGCGTCGGCGCCAGCCGAGTCCGCGACCTGTTCAAGCAGGCGAAGGAAAACTCGCCGTGCATCATCTTCCTCGATGAGATCGACGCGGTCGGTCGTCGTCGCGGCGGTGGCTTCACCACCGGTGGTCACGATGAGCGCGAGCAAACGCTGAACGCGATCCTCGTGGAGATGGATGGTTTCGAAGCGAGCGATCAGGTGATCGTCATTGCTGCGACCAACCGCGCTGACGTGCTTGATCCAGCACTCACGCGCCCCGGCCGATTCGATCGTCAGGTGCACGTGCAGTATCCGGACATCGTCGGTCGTCGCGCCATTCTCGAAGTGCATTCAAAGAAGGTGAAGATCGGTCCCGATGTCGATCTCGAACGCCTTGCTCGCGGCACGCCGATGTTCTCCGGCGCGGATCTCGCGGCGGTCATCAACGAAGCGGCGATCATCGCCACGATGGGCGTCAAGGATTTCGTCGAGATGGCGGACCTTGAAGAAGCTCGCGACAAGGTGCGCTTCGGCCGCGCACGCAAGAGCCGGAAGATCGAAGAACAGGAACGCATTGCCACGGCGTATCACGAAGCGGGTCACGCGGTCGTGCAGGCGTTGATGGAAGAATCAGATCCGATCCACAAGGTGACGATCATCCCGCGCGGCAACTTCGGCGGTGCGACGTTCAGTCTGCCTGAGAAGGACCGCTACGGGTACGGCCGAAAGTACCTGCTCGCGACGATGCGTGTCCTTTGCGGCGGTCGCATCGCGGAAGAACGTCGAACGGATGACATCTCATCCGGTGCCGGCCAGGACATCCAGATGGCGACCCAGTACGCGCGTCACATGGTGCTCGAATGGGGTATGAGCGATCGTCTCGGCTTCGTGAACTACGCCGGTTCGGATACGCAACAGTCGTATGTCCCGGAACGCGACTACTCCGATGAGACCGCACGGATCATCGATGAGGAAGTCCGTCGTCTGACGGACGATGCTTACGTCGATGCCAAGCGCATGCTCACTGAGCATTGGGAGAAAGTCGTGGCCATCGCCGAAGCGCTGCTCAAGTACGAGACGCTGACCGGCGACGACATCGACCGCCTGATGAAAGGCGAACGGCTCGATAAGCCGACCGTCGCGGAACTGCTGCAGGCAGAAGCCGCGAAGTCAGCACCGCCCGCGCCCACGCCGACCCCAACGGACGACCGTCCGGACGAAGAACCGAGCGGCGGCATGATGCCAAGCCCGGCGTGACGGTCGCGTTCATTTCAAGAGACTCACCAACAGGCGTCGAGCAATCGACGCCTGTTGTCGTCTGCGCGTTCAATCGTCATCAATGACGCGCTTGCGCCGCAGGATGTGATGGTAGTGCTGCGCGAATCGGTGCGCTTCATCGCGGATCGCCTGGCAGAGTTTCAACCCGAGGTTCTCGCGACCAAGCCGGATCGGCTCGCCGCGTTCCTGCACGTAGATCAACTCTTCCTTCTTTGCGAGGCTGATCACCATCGGTGGCTGCATATCCAGTTGCGCAAACGCTTCCATCGCGGCGTGCAACTGACCAAGTCCACCATCGATGAGGATGACATCCGGATAGAGTTCGTTGCCGATGCCCGCATCACGATAGCGCCGACTCACGACTTCGCGAATCGACATGTAGTCATCGTTGTCCGCGCTGCGAATCTTGTAGCGCCGATAGCCGTCCTTGAACGGCCGGCCATCGATGAAGCACACCTTGGAACCCACGGTCTCGTCGCCCTGAAGATGCGCAATATCGATGGCTTCCATACAGCGAATCGGTTCATCGAGTTCCAGCGTGCGTTGCAACGAGCGCAGACCCGCTGCGGGGTCATGCGCGAAGTTGGTGACTTCAGGCTGCCAGTCGGTCTCGATACCGAGCGATCGCTTTTCTCGCTCATCAAGACGATCGATTGCGCGGAGTTGGTCACGCAGTGAAGCTGCGCGCTCGAATTCAAGATCCGCTGATGCCTGCTCCATCTCCTGCGTGAGTTCACGGGTGACGGCGCTGCGCTTGGATGTCAGGAACCGCGCGAAGCGTTGCACATCCTTGCGGTATTCGTCAGGGGTGATCTTGTTGGCGCATGGTGCTGTGCATTGGTTTATCGAGTGCAGCAGACACGGCCGGAAGTATGCGTTCTTCGGATCATCCGACCGGATATCCAATGTGCAGGTGCGGTACTTGAAGACGCGCTGAAGGAGTTGGATCGCCTCACGAAGCGCGGACACCGAGGTGAACGGACCGAGGACCTTTGCGCCATTGAACTCCGGGTCGCTCGGCGTGCGCGTGATGAACACGCCGGGGAACTCATCGCGCATGGTGATCGCAAGGTACGGAAACGTCTTGTCG
>JBCCFX010000221.1:0-6094 GCA_039029515.1 Planctomycetota bacterium | reverse complement strand
TGCGTTCCTTCTTGGCGGTTCTGCCACACTCGCCGCACGTCAGGCCGGGTGTGTGGGACATGTCGTACCAGCACTTCGGGCAGCGCCGTTGGTTGTTCCACAGCTTGCGTATGCGGTTGAAGAAGAGTGCACAGAGCAGGACAGCCACGCCAAGCCAGGCGATGATCGAGCCGGCGAGATGGAAGATGGCATCAGCGGTCATGGGCCGGTCGAAAAGTCGGGAATTTTGTCCATCGCGTCGGTGTATATGCCGTGGTACTTGATCGGCTTCATCACCATGCAGCGCCTGACCGGGCGATTGAACTGGAGGCGGAATGAGGGCCGGCGCTGTTGTTGATTGCCCTGTGAGATCTCCATGAAGATAGGACGTTGAGCCGCGTCGCCTTCCGTGTTGTATGCAAATCTGCTCCGCGAGTGGCCGTCAAACAGTGAATATCCGTTCTCGCGTTCCAGTCGAAATGGCGTATATCGCCGAATAGTTCCGTCGTCGTCGTACTCCACCATCCGCCCAAGGTACGTGGTGTGCGGCCACCCGTACACGCGAACAAAGAACCGTGATGCGCGCTCGGAATCAGGAAGGATGAGAATTTGCACGAAGGTCTTGTCTTCGAGCACGCGTCGCGTGTATGGACCGACGTGGCCGTGTCGCTTCGCCGCGGCAACCGTTTGTTTCGCCGCCCAATCCCACAAAAGTGCGCGAAGGTCCTTCGTGTAATCGTCGCCGGTCACCGTCGCACCCGTGTTCAGCGCCCATTCCACTGCCTGGTAGTCAGCATGCGTGCTGAGAGGACGCCGCGTCGACCACGGCGCTGCGTTTCGTGAATCGCCCCGAAAATCGTCAGGCGAGATGGTAAGGTCGGCCACCATCCAGCATGTAAATGTCCACTCCCACGGGCTGAGGGTGTTCTCATCGATGCGGTGTTTGAATTCCCTTGAGCATTCAACCCGGAGCGAGTCCTCACGATCAAGCACGATCAATTTGCCCAGCGTGTTTGCATCAAGGCCCTGATTCCAGAGTTCCGCATGCCACTTGATGCCGGCAATCAAAACCACATCCGGCACCGCTGCGGCCCAGCCGCGCTGCTTCACGTCGGGCGTGACATGGAACGCGTACGCGCCGACGAGGATCAGCAGCGCGCACAGTGCCAGCCGACGTCGTGGTCTGGCCTTGGAGAGTCCTCGTTCCTTCTTCGCGATTCTGCCGCACTCGCCGCATGTCAGGCCCGGCGTGTGCGACATGTCGTACCAGCACCTCGGACAGCGCCGCTGCTTCTTCCAGAGCTTGCGAATGTGGTTGGAGAAGAGTGCGTAGAGCAGGAGAGCGACGCCAAGCTCGGCGATGATCGACGCTGAAATCGTGAAGACCTGATCGACCATGCCGAACACCCCGCGATGCGTTCATTGACTGAACGATCGATCGCCATCATTGATTGCGAGGGAGCGATGGGTTTTGGGTATCGAGGTATGGGTTGGAGCGTATGGCGGCGATTCAGATCGCTTCACCCAAAACCCACAACCCACATCCAACGACAAACGGCGGCCGCATCTGCGACCGCCGTTCGAAGTTCCCCTCGCGTATTCGTTGTTCGTGTGTCGTGATCCGTTGTCCGAATCAGGCCGTCGCCGCCTGTGTCGCACGGATTGGCTTCGCGATCCGGCTGGCTTCGAGACGACGACGTGCTTCCTCGTGCTCAGTGAATTCTTCGCCGAAGCGAACGAGTCGCAGGCTGTTGGCAATCACGAAGACATAACCAAGCGCGTACAGGAACGGCGCGAGGAAGATGTTGATCTGGCCCGTCGCCGCGAGCGCGAGTCCGACGATCGCCAGCGCGAGCGAACCCGCGATGTTCTGGCTGATCACGTTGCGCGCCTTGCGAGATAGTGACAGCAGGAACGGAATGTGACGCAGGTCATCGTTCATCAGCGCAACGCCGGCGGAATTCGTTGCGATGTCCGAACCAGACAGACCCATGGCGACGCCGACATCGGCGGCCGCGAGAATCGGACCATCGTTGATGCCATCGCCGACGACGAGCGTGCGATGACCTTTCTGCTTGAGGTACATCAGTTCCTGGTGCTTCTCTTCCGGCAGGCATTCGGCTTCGATCGCATCGACGCCAACGGCAGCGCCGACGCGCTTCGCAACACCGAGACGGTCGCCGGTGAAAATGCAGACCTTGCGAACGCCGATGCGACGAATTTCATCGACGACTTCCGCGGCGTTGCGGCGCAGCTTGTCTTCGAGGCCGACCGCACCGAGGTAGCGACCGTTCTGCATGACATGCACGCCGGACATGCCTTCGATCTTCGACTCAACCTCGCTGACGGTGCCCGAGATTTCCGGGTTCATCTCGACGAGCCATGCAGAGCGGCCGGCGTGAATGGAACCATGTTCGCTGTGCGCGATGACGCCGCGACCATGCTTCTCTTCGTAGCCGGTAAGTTCACACGGGGTGATACGTGCCTGTGTCGCGGTTTCGAGAATGGACTTCGCGAGCGGGTGGTTCGAGCTCTGCTCGCCATCGGCCGCAGCCTGCAGCAGCGCTGCGCCTTCGACGCCATCGGCGGGTGCGAGTCGGCTGACGGCAAAGCGACCGGTGGTCATTGTGCCGGTCTTATCCATGACGACGGTATCGATCGTGGCGGCGGATTCGAGCGTGCGCGTTTGCTTGATCATGATGCCGACACGAGCGGCGGCGGCGAATGCCGCAACCATGGCCGTCGGGTGCGCGATGAGCAGCGCGCCGGGGCAGGTGACAACCAGCACGATGATCGCTCGGGTGGCTGCTTCGACGCGGACGGCTTCGTTGGTGCTCTTCGCGGTGAAGAACAGCACGAGCGCCGCGATCATGATCACGACCCAGAAGTAGTAGCCGGCGAGTTGTTCGATGAGTTCCTGGCGCGCGGTCTTTGCGGATTCTGCTTCGCGAATCAGCGTCTCCACCTTGCCGATCGTCGTGTTGCCGGCAACTGCGGTGACTTCGATGTCAATCTGACCCGTGAGGTTCGTTGTACCGGCGTAGACCTCAGTGCCGCGTTGTGCTTCGACCGGCACGGCTTCGCCTGTTAGCGACGCCTGATTGATGTCCGACTGACCTTCGATGACTCGACCGTCGACAGGAAGGTTCTCGCCCGGCCGGACGCGAACGACGTCACCAAGGACGACTTCGCCGATCGATGCCATGTGCTCGACGCCTGCGCGAATGACGCGGGCATCATCCGGTGTGAGATCGACGAGATCACGGATCGCGCGCTGAGCACCCCAGGCCGTTCGGCTGAGGACGAGGTTGGCGATCCAGAGGAAGAACGCGAGGAAGCCTGCGGCGAGGAAGTTCTGTGATGCGAGGGCCGCAACCACCGCCAGAGCAGCAAGTGCGTTGCTCGACGGTGCGCCCTTGCGGATTTCGTCCCATGCACCGCCCAGCAGGGGGATGACGAGGATGACCGCGCCGAGGGCGGCGGGAAGCCGAGCGATCTGATCGTGAGCGCCGAGCAACGCGGCGATCCACGAAGTCAGCAATAGGACGCCGCCGACAAGCGCAATGAAGAGGCGTCGTTCGAGGCGTTCAGCGCCGCCGGCGGTGAGATCTCGAATCTCCCGGACCTTGTCGGGAGCGCCGGCGAGGGTGAGTTCAGACATGCGTGTCTCCAGGTCCAACTGGGCCCGTTTCGTCGCAGGCAGGCTGAGATGTGGCCGCCAGGGGTCAGCGGAGGCCGCACTGCGATGGGAATGCCATACGATCGCCGCCCGTGCGGGGCGGGATGTCCGGATAGTACGGCAGGTCGCCGGAGCGGGTTCGGAGAGAATGTCGGAAAATCCAAACGGCCGGACTCCGATAGACTGACTGGAGTCAGGCCACACAGGAGACGCAGATGTCGGACGTGATCACGGTCATCGGAGACGGCCAGATGGGGCTCGTGATGGCGGATGCTTTCGCCGCCCGTGGGCTGCGGCCGCGCGTGTGGGGACCGTTCCCGGATCACGTCGAAGCCCTGGCAGCCAACCGGGAAACCGCGCGACTGCCGGGCTTTACGCTGCCCACAACAGTGGACGTCCTCGCGGACGGTCGCGCCGCACTCGAAGGTTCGACGCTGATCGTCAACGCGATTCCCACCCAGTTCATTCGACCGGTCTGGTCGAGGCTTATCGACCACGTCGGTCCCGGCGTGCCCGTCGTCAGTGTGTCCAAGGGCATCGAGGAATCCACGCTGCTCCGACCGACGCAGGTCATTGCCGATGCGCTCGGCGAAGACGTCGATGCGCCGGATCGTGAGATCGGTGTGTTGTCCGGCCCGACGATCGCGGCGGAGTTAGCGCGTCACCTGCCGGCGACGATGGTCGTGGCGATGCGCGATGAGGACGTCGCTCATACGGTGCAGGATGCGTGCAACGTCCCGTGGCTGCGCGTGTATCGACACGATGACGTCATCGGCGTGGAGTTGGCGGGGGCGACGAAGAACGTGATCGCGCTCGCCGCGGGCATCGTGGATGGATTGGAAGTCGGCGATAATGCGAAGTCAGCGCTGCTGGCGCGCGGCCTTGCGGAGATCGCTCGACTCGGCACCGCGCTCGGCGCGCGTGTGGATACTTTCTTCGGTGTGGCCGGCGTGGGAGATCTCGCCACCACGTGCTTCAGTCCGGAAGGGCGGAACCGAACGTGCGGCGAGCGGCTTGGTCGCGGCGAGACGCTGGATCAGATTCTCGAATCCACTAATTCGGTGGTCGAAGGCGTGCCGACATCACGGGCACTGCGTGAAGTTCGTGCTGCCCATGGTGTGGACATGCCGATCGCGGCGGCGGTGCATGCGATTCTGTTCGAAGGCAAGACGCCGGTGGAAGCGATCCGCGATCTCATGCAGCGTGAGCTGAAGGCGGAGCAGATCGGGTAGCTGGATCGGCGGGGCGGATCAATCTTCGGCGAAGTTGGAATCGACGAGTTGGCTCAGTTCGCTCAGGGCGTTCTCTGCGTCGCCTCCGGTGGCGCAGATCTCGATATCCGTGCCCTGCGTGGCGGCGAGCATCATGAGGTGCATGATGGACTTCCCGTCGAAGGCATCGTCGTGGTCACAGCGTCGGACGGTGATGGCGGCATCGAACTTCTGGGCGCACTGCGCGAACATCATGGCCGGGCGGGCGTGGAGGCCCAGCCGGTTATTGATGGTGACAGTACGCGAACAGGCCTCGGCCACGGCGATCTCCGGGGTCGTCAGAGGCGGGGAATCGGCCCCGCGGACGGGTGTATGGTACCACCGGCGGCGTGGCGGTGGCGGCGGCGTGATTCACCGCACGGAGGTGCGGGCGTCGGCCTCATCCAGCAGGGTGGTGACGTGGTCGACCTCGGTCGCCTGTCGCAGGAACCGTCTGAACGTTTCGTTGTTGAGGTTGCCGAAGATCGCTTCCATGGCGTCCAGATGATCCTCGGGTCGGTCAGCGGGGCTGAGGACGAGGAACAGGGAATGGACCGGCTGACGGTCGAGTGCATTGAACTCGATGCCGGCCTCGCTCACGCCTACGGCGACCACCATCGATTCGATCGCGGGCGATCGTTCCGCGGAGCGTGTCGTTTCCTGGCCCTCCATCAAGCACACCGACCCAGTCGCGGCTACGGCGGGCAAGTTCGGACAGATCCAGCGAGGGATCGAACTCGAGCACGTCGTCACCGAGCAGGCCTGAAACACGAATCTGCTCAATGAACAAAGTGTCTTGATCACGCCAGGTTCCGTCGATGTCTTCGCCGTTGTAACTGACTCGGAGCTTATTGATGTCCGAAGGATGTTGCAGCAAGCGGATCACATCATCCCCTACTGTCCCTTCAATGAGAAGAATGTCGGTGTCCTGTAGATCGGGAACATCGCCGGCAACAAAGTCACCAAAATGTCCGTCGAGGTTGTCACCAAATTCGGTGTAGTCGGAGTGCACATCCAAAACCAGAATGTCGATTCCGTTTCCGCCGTGTCCCGTGTCCGTGCCTTCCTGTCCTTCAATCCAATCGGTGTCGCCGCCGCCACGAAGCACGTCGTTGCCACCTCCACCAAGGAGTTGGTCTTCGCCGCTCCCGCCAAATCCCCAATCCGCGCCGCCACTGGTATGTGG
>JBCCFX010000220.1:0-6150 GCA_039029515.1 Planctomycetota bacterium | reverse complement strand
GCCTCCACGACCACGGCCGGGCCGTTCACGCCCGAGCTCCACATGACGTCCTCGTTCTCCACGTTGGACGTGACGCTGCCGGCGCCGCCGCCGCCGAGCATGGGCGAGGGGCTTGAGGTGCCGCTGCTGCCGCTGTTCGTGCCGCCCGTGCTGCCGCCGTCGTCGTTGCTGCCGTTCCGGACGACGGGGCCGCCGGGGGCGATGAGGGAGTCCTGCTTGCACGTCAACAGGTCGGGGAGGATCATGGGCTGCTTGGGCAGGTAGTTGGTCGTGTCGACAAACTGGAGCGGGATGGTGGGGAGGGCCGCGTTGATGCTCGGCAACTGGTTGGTCGTCTTGGTGGGGAGGATGACGTGGGTGGAGGAGAGGGTGCCGTTCTGCCCCACGGCGGAGTTGTTGGCGCCGACGCCGTTCTGCTGCTGAGACGGCACGGTGATGGTCGGCACGTTGGGAGGTTGCGTGGGCAGATTGTTTGCGGTTGCGCCGGAGTTGTTGTGCGCGATGGACGCGGCGGTGGCGTTGGCCACGGCTGACAAGACGATGGCGGGCAGCTGACGCCGAAGCCACTGTCGAGCACCAAGGAGCCGGACGTGTCGAACGTCGCGGCGAAACCGTCTTCGCCCGAAGTACCGATGTTGGAGATGTTGAGCGTGCCATCTGCATTCGCCGACACTGCGGCGTTGCCAAGCGGGTTGATTGCCGGCCCCGATGCTTCGAACGCCGTCTTCGATGACCACGCATCGAAGTTGGGACCAAGTCCCGGGCCACTCACGAGCATTTGCCCTGAGAAATCAAACCCTTTACGGACGGTGAACTGTCCAAGAAGAATGCGGTAGTTCCCTCGTCCGTCCGGCAAGACACGGTACGGGCCAATGGGCGGGCGCGTGATGCCCATGTTCTCGCCATCAACTCGTGCGTCGCACGTTGCGTCAAAGGGTCCAAGAATGTTGTCCGGATCCGAGACCTGCGGCATTGTGCTCAGCGTCGCAGATCCGAGGGTGAGAAATGAATCAAAAGCCAGCTGGTAAAGCGAGTCACCGACATTGCCGGTCCACAGTTGCAGCAATGCCGGATTCACCTGTTGAGCCGGGCCGACCGTGGTATGGAAAAACCCACTGCCACCTGCATCGAGAATGAACGGAATGTCGTTGTCGGCCGAACCGCTGATCGCGCCAAGGCACGTGTTTTCTCCCGTCACGCGGGCCCACAACCGAAAGACGTTCCAGTCTTCCTTGAAGCCACGAACGATATTTCCGTGCGTGTCAATGCCACCATTCCACGCGAATGCCGTCTTCACATCTGTGCTTGGTCCGGGTCCAACGCTCGGCGATGTGTCAATCACACCTGCTTCGTCGTACCAACCATTCGGGAAGTCTTCGAGTGTCAGTTCGAGACCGAGAAACTGAGTCGGACCACAATCAACGCCGCCTCCGCCGGCCATCACGCGCTCGATGACGTCGTCAATCGAAACCCGCTCAGGCATCGCTCGATCCGCTGCAATCGCAGCGCTCGTCAGACTGCTGGTCACGAGAAGCGCCAGTGAGCGCACAGCACCGCCATCGCACACCTGCATGGTCGTTGCCCCTTTCGGAATGTCGACTCGAGTCCCCACGAGTCATTCGTCCAGCGTGGTCAAAGAAATGGAAGCCGCGCATGACACGCGTCAGCAAGGTCGCCGCCCCACACATGGACGCTCTGGCGATGACCTCAGCAGCAGAATACGTTCGTTTTGGCCCGTCTCTGCGCTGTGCTGCGCAGATTCGTCAGTTTTGCGACTCGTTCCCTTCGCCGGTGCGCGATAGTCTTAACCGCTCGGACCGGTGCTCCGTCGGATTTCACTCGGGAAGACTGCAACATGGACTCTGATCGTCACGCTCGCGTCAGCGACATCTTCTCACGCGCCCGCCGACTCACCGGCGACGATCGTAAGTCCTTGCTTGATGAGGCCTGCGGCGCGGATAATGACCTACGCGCCGAGGTCGAATCGCTCCTCACGGCGATCGATGACACCGCGAATGTGCTCAGCACATCGCACCGTGACGGTGTCATCCACGCGCTCGCCGGCGCCGGCGAAGAGGTCGCCGCCACGCTGCCGACAATCCCCGGCTACACCATCCGTGAGCCGATCGGTCAGGGCGGCATGGGCATCGTCTATCGCGCTGAGCAGGAACAACCACGCCGCGATGTCGCGCTCAAGCTCATGAGCACCGCGGTCATGTCGCCGGAAATGCTGCGCCGGTTTGAGTATGAAGCCGAGGTGCTTGGACGACTTCGTCATCCCGGCATCGCTGCGATCTACGAAGCGGGCACATTCGAGAGCGGCGGAAGCTCTCGCCCGTATTTCGCCATGGAGTTCATCGCCGGCGAGCCGCTGCGCGATTACGCTCGGACCCACGAACTCAGCGTGCGCGAACGCCTCAGCCTGATGGCCGAGATTGCCGACGCGGTGCATCACGCGCATCAGCGCGGCGTGATTCATCGCGACCTGAAACCCGCCAACGTGCTTGTCGATGCCGAAGGCCAGGCCAAGATCCTCGACTTCGGCATCGCCCGCGCGACGGACGCCGATGTGCAGGCGACCGTCGAACAAACCGATCTCGGTCGGATCATCGGCACGCTGGCGTACATGAGCCCCGAGCAGGCACAAGGTGATTCCCGCGGCATCGATATTCGCAGCGATGTCTACGCGCTTGGTGTCGTGGCGTATGAACTGCTGACCGGCACACTGCCCGTGGATGTCAAGGATTGCTCGCTCACCGCCGCGGTGCAGTTGATTCAGGACAAGTCGCCGACACAACTCGGCGCGCTCGATCGAACATTGCGCGGTGACGTCGAGACGATCATCGGCAAGGCACTCGAGAAGGAACGTGATCTTCGCTATGACTCCGCCGCAGCGCTCGCTGATGACATTCGGCGGTATCTCAACGACGAACCGATCGTCGCGCGCCCACCGAGCACGTGGTATCAACTTCGAAAGTTTGCGCGTCGCCGCAAACCCGTCGTGGCAGCGGCGGCATTCTCAGTGCTTGTCCTGATTGCCGCGACGGCGGTCAGCCTCATCCTGTTGATACAGACGAAACAAGCGTTGACCGATCGGGAGCTGGCGCTTGATCAGAAGGACATCGCACTGGCAGAGAAGGACGAAGCGCTCGCCGGCGAGGTCGCAGCCCGCAAAGCAGAAGAAGAACAACGCGAGCTTGCCGAACGTCGCTTTGATGACGTCCGCGCGCTCGCCAACACCGTGCTCTTCGATATCGATCGTGACGTGCGCACGCTCAGCGGCTCGCTCCCCGTACGACAGAAACTCGTCACGACTGCACAGTCGTACCTGAACAGGCTGGCTGAAGATGCCGGCGACAACTTTGACCTGCTCGATGAACTTGCAACCGCATGGCAGTTCGTTGGTGACGTTCAGGGCAATCCACGCATTCCCAACATTGGCGACACCGATGCCGCCATGGAGAGCTACCGCAACTCGATGGCGATTCGCGAGCGGTTGTATGAACTGCGCCCCGATGATCCGAATTCACTTGGCCGGCTTGCGATGAGCTACACCACGCTGGCTGAGATGGCGATGACGCGCGGCGAGACCGATGTCGCCATCGATGCGGCCGAGAAGGCGGTCGAGAACATGGATGCCGCAGCGGCGAAGATCGGCGACGCCATGCCGGTCGTTCGCTCGGTGGTGATTTCCAAGTCATTCCTGATGGATGCCTACCGGCGCGCCGGTCGTCCCAACGATGCGCTTCCCGTCATTGAAGAGGCTGTGAAGCTCGGACGAACGTTGGCGGAGCGTGGCCCCGGCGACCCGAACTACGAAGGCATGTTTGCGGTCGTGCTTGGCGACTATGCCGCGTGCCTGATGGATCTGGATCGGCATGAGGACGCCGACACGGCATTGAAGGAATCACTGGAGATCCGTGAGCGATTCGCTCGGCAGTTTCCCGACAATGGACGAATGCAACGTGATCTGACCATCACGCTCGCGCGAATGGGACGCCTTGCACAGCGCACGGGCGACTACGAACGATCACTGGAACTGCATCAACGCATCGAGAAGTTGTATCGAGCGCGCGTGGAAGCAACGCCCGAGAGCATGCGCGCACAGCTTGATCACGGCGTTGTCCTGGAACGGCTTGGTACAGACTTGTTTGAGCTGCAGCGCTATCGCGAGTCCATTGATCGGTGGCAGGAGTGCATTGACCTGCGCCTTCAGATGAGCAAAGACGATCCGAGCAATGTGTACACGCTCGTCGGCCTTTCTCGCGCTTATGAAGGCTTCGCCGAATCACAGTTCTCGCTTGGAGATAACGATCTTGCGGCCGAGTACTTCGCATTGGCCATGGAAACGGTGTCGATCGTGATCGCGCAGGATCCTCGCGATGCGCTGGCGCGCACGATTCTCATCATGTCGCGATTCAAACGCGGGCTCGTCGCCGAAAGCACGGGCGACGACGACGATCCATGCGCGTGGTATCGGCTCGCCGCCGAAGGCATTCAGGATGCCACCGACGCCGGCGTGCGCTTACAGGCCACACCGAACGCCATGGATGAGAAGCTGATCGGGTGCGGCGAACCGCCGATCATGAATTCGGACGCAGGCATCGATGCGGAGTGATTTGGGGCGGGATTGGGGATTGGGTATTCGGGATTGGGGAACTCAATTCCGAACCCCGAATCCCGAATCCCCAATCTTTCCCCAACCAACAACGCCCGACCATCTGGCCGGGCGTTGAAGTTGAATCACGAGATGGAGGCGACGTGGCTTAGTACTCGCCCTGCGCCTGCACAAACTTCTGACGCTGACTATCCGGCATCGTCTCGAAGTAGTCGCGGCATTCCTGGCTGCCGAAGCCGATTCGCTGGCCATCGACAACCACGGAGCCGACCGACGGATCGATCGTACCGTCGCAAACGTGGTCACCGCCGCCAGAGATGCACGTGTCATTGACGACACCGAGGTTCACACTGTCGCCATTGAGCATGGCCTGTGAGGTGGCGGCTTCGTCGGACTCACAACCCGTCAGCACCACAGCGCCGGCGAGAAGAACGGTAGTCATCAGCATGGACTTCATGATGGAGCGCTCCTGCGTGGGGAGAGGTCCGTCACACGCCGGGCATCCGGCTATGCCATCAGGACCCCAAGGTCATCGATCGAGGTCTGCCCGCGCAAACCCGATCTGACATGCATCGGGCCACGACGAGAAATCCATGAGAAAAACAAAGCCGGACCCGAATGTCGGGACCGGCTTTGCCTGCGTTTCATCTGCCCTGAACGGGACAGATCAAATCATTTCACATGGGCTGCGATGTATGAGGCCTTCTCATCGGCGCTCTTGGCGTTCCAGGCACCTTCGCGACCGGCACAGCAGAGACCAATCTTGTGGCCTGCTTCCACCACATAGACGTCCGGGTCGACGCCGTGGCCATCCATCACGGGGCATGTCTCGTTGATCATGCCCATGCTGACCACGCCGCTATCGGCATCAAGCATGGCGGCCTGCGTCGAGGTCGTCGCGGCTTCGTCGCTTTCGCAGCCGGTCAACAGCATTGCCGTTCCGCAGAGGCAGGCGACGGCACACGTGGTTCGGATCATTGTTCGTTTCATTTGCACACACTCCTCGTCTGGTGTTCGGTGGGGAATCATCGCATGAATCACCGATGGACGCGAATCTATTCCCGTCCATCGCCGAACCAAGGCGCAATGATTGCCGACCTCGCGGTCAGTTTCAAGTCGTGGACAACGGCACGATCATCGCCGATCGGCCGAAATCGGCTCTCGACTCGTTCCAATAACGTTCATAGACTCTCTTCGCGTCAAGGAATCGGGCCTGAAGACCGATGCACGCAATGACGGGGGATCACCATCGTCCGGGTGACGGGGTGAAGTCTCTCATAAGGAGTGACTCAGCTATGGCGAACATGTGGCAATCATCCAACCCTGCTCTCTCGGATATGGAGACGTTCCGCGATGCCTACGGCGTTGACGGGGCCAAGAGCCAGTACGCCACCATGCAGGGCGTCGTCAATAAGACATTTTTCCTCGTCGCCCTCACGACGATTGCCGGCATCGGCGGCTATCAGCTCGTCGAGTACTTCCCCGGCATCGCGATGGTCAGCGGCATCGCCGCGTTCATCACCGCCCTTGCG
>JBCCFX010000219.1:0-6231 GCA_039029515.1 Planctomycetota bacterium | reverse complement strand
TGAGGAACAGGGATTCGAGTCGTTTATCGTGCCGACACGTTTCACGGGTGAACAACCGATCGGCGCGGGGGCGAATAGTGACGATCTCGTCCCGGCGGAGGATGACTCGTGAAACGGTTCACGCAGTTGTATCTCGCGCTGGATCAGACGGCGTCGACACACGACAAGGTCACGCTCCTGGAATCGTTTCTGTGCGAGGCCACGGATGATGATGCCGCGTGGGTCGTCGCGCTGTTCATGGGCGAACGGCCGAAGGGATCGGCGAGCACGCGGATGGTTCGGGAACTTGTCGGCGAAGGGACAGGCTTCGCGCCATGGATGATTCAGGAGTGCTACGAAGCCGTCGGCGATCTGTCGGAGACCGTGGCGCTGTTGCTGCCGGATTCTGATGCGACATCCGATGAGTCGCTCGCCACCGTGATGGCCGAGCGTGTCCTGCCGTTGATCGATGCGCCGGACGAGAGTCGGCGATCGATCATCGCGCAGGCGTTTCGTGAATTCGGGGCGGATGAGCGCTTCGTCTATCTCAAGTTGATTCGCGGTGGCTTTCGGGTTGGCGTGCAGCAGAAGCTGCTCGTTCGTGCGTTGTCCGCGGTCGCTGAGATTGATGTCGACACGATTGCGCATCGATTGTCCGGTGCCATTGAACCGACCGCATCCTGGTACCGGAATCTCTGTTCCGAAGAGGCGCAACCGACGGATGTCATGCGACCGTATCCGTTCTTCCTCGCCCAGCAGATCGGCGATGAGCCTGAGACCATTGGTGATCGATCGGCGTGGCGGGCGGAGTGGAAGTGGGATGGCATTCGCGCGCAGCTTATTCGCCGTCATGGTCAGTGCACACTCTGGTCACGCGGCGGAAATGACATCTCGCATCAGTTCCCGGAGATTGTGTCGGCGAGTCAGTCGCTGCCGGACGGCGCGGTGCTTGATGGCGAAGTCCTGTTGTGGCGCGATGATCGGCCAGCCCCGTTTCATGATCTGCAGAATCGACTGAACCGAAAGACCGCGCCGCCGCCGCAGATGAACCTGTTTGATTCCACGCAGGCGATATTCATGGCGTTTGATGTCCTGGAGTGGGACGGCGACGATCTGCGGGCGATGTCGCTTGATGAGCGTCGCGCGCGACTCGATGACATCACGCTGCTCGAGGATGGCGCGGGGACGCTCCGGCGATCGTCGTTGCTGACGGAGTCATCGTGGGACGCACTGCGCGAGCGGCGCGAGGGCGCGCGCGAGTTCGGCGTCGAGGGCATCATGCTCAAAGACGGCACCGCACCATACGGCGTCGGTCGGACACAGATCGATGGCCGCACCGGATGGTGGAAGTGGAAGGTCGATCCCTATGCGGTGGATGCGGTCCTGATGTACGCGCAGCCGGGCAGTGGCCGACGGGCGAATTTGCTCACGGACTACACATTCGGCGTGTGGACTTCGGATGGAGGCGATGATCGAGAGCTCGTCACATTTGCCAAGGCACACTCCGGACTATCGAACGATGAGATCGAGCGACTCGACGCGTGGATTCGGAAGCACACCATCGATCGGCGCGGACCGTTTCGAACCGTGGAGCCGATGCACGTTTTCGAGATCGGGTTCGACGGGATCCAGCGTTCGACCCGGCATCGGTCGGGCGTGGCGGTGCGCTTCCCACGAATACTCCGGTGGCGGACCGACAAGCCGGTGGAGGAGGCGGACTCGCTGCCACGACTGGAGCAACTTCTCGGCGACGAGTGAGCTTGTATGTGGTCGCACGCATTGATGCATATGCGTGGTGATCACGCATAAATGACGTCATTCCAGATGTTTCCACGCCGTATGTTTGACCGTCCGTCATAGAAGATCTAGCGTCCTGTTCGGCATGATCTGTCGAGTACACGCCCTCGATCATGATGGTTGGCTGATCGACGGAAGACGACTGAATGTGGGGATTTGCATTGACGCGGCCGGCGACCGGGCTATGATCCGGCTTCGTTGAGACTGAGTCTCAATTGCGATTCCACATGTCAGTCCTGGAGGTAACGAGATGAAATCTGCATTCACGATGTCAGTTGTCGCTGGCGCGTTTGCCGGCAGCCTGAACGCCGGCGCCCCCACGAACGTGACGTACGACGAACCGACATTCGACCGCTGGATGTATCCATTCAACGGCACGCCAGGCACACGTGCATTCATGCCGACCTTCGGCGCTCTGGGCTTTGGCGGCGCATTTGATGAGCGCGACGGTCAGGTCCTGCTGGGCTTCGATACCAGCGAAGACATCATGTCGGGTCTGCAGAAGAACCGATATCGCATCATCTCGGCAACCGTGACCTGCACGATCGGTCAGGGGAACACGCACTCGTTCGACCCGACGCTTGACGATTGGCAGACCTTCATCACGCAGCCTGACACCGATACTGGTCGTCCGGTCATTCTCACCGGTACAGGATTCCGCAACGACTTTACCGCCGCAACGTTTGGCGAAACCGGACCGTATGGCGGCGGCACGGCCGGCACGCGGAACGCCTATGCCGCATCGTTTGACGACAACGGTGATCTGATCGACGTGTCGAATAATGTCACCGACGGATTCAATCCGCTGCCGTTCGCCATGGGTATGGCCGAATCGGACCTGGGTGTTCCGCTGGCCGCCGGCGACTCGGTTCCGTTGAACGCGAAGTACGTGTTTGACGTCGACGTCAGCAACCTCGACATCGAGTGCTATCTGCGCGAAGGACTTGAGGATGGCATCATCAGCCTGTCCATCACCTCGCTCACCGACGCGACGAATCCGACGCTGAACGATCCGACCACGCTGCAGGGCGTGACATATCCGCAGTGGCGTTCCAAGGAAGATCCTGAAGTGGTCTTCGGTCTTGCGGATGCCGCCACGCTGAATCTGACCGTTGAAGTGATCGACGAAGTCGACTTCCGTCCGGCCGACGTTCTGCCCAACGGAACCGTCAACATTGACGACCTGCTCGCGGTGATCAACGCCTTCGGAGAGGCATGCAATTGCTGCCCCGAGGACGTCAACGCCAGCGGTGTGATCAACATCGATGACCTGCTCGATGTGATCAATGACTTTGATACTTGAACCGAGCTGTCAGTGTTCAGCTCTCAGCTCTCAGTTCTTCTCTCAACTCTCTCACACTCTCTCAATCGGAACTGGAGAAAGAATTATGACACGCTTTGCAATTGCGGGGGCAATGGCAGCAGCGGTTGTGGCCACGACCGCGTACGCGGTGGATCCACTGCCGTTTACTGAGTCCTTTGATAACGACGCGTCTGACTGGCGTGATGGCAGTAGTGGTGCACCAACCTGGTTTGCCACGGGCGGTGCTGACGGTGGTGGCTACATCTCGTCGACCGTTACGGTCCCGAGTGAAGTCCCGATGTTCGGTCAGACCGTGTTCCGTGCGCAGGATGAATTTGGGAGCTCGAACGGCGCCTTCGAAGGCAACTGGCTTGGCGCAGGCGTCACGCAGTTGTCATTCAATGTCCGCCACACGTCGTTCGCTCCGGTCGAGGTCTTTGCCCGAATTTCGGGTCCGGCCAACTTCCCCGGCGCCATCATCTTCAACTTCGGCCCGGTGTTTGCAACGCCGGGTTGGCAGGAACTGACGTTTGACATTTCGGAGTCAAACCCTGCGTTGGTTCTGGCCGGTGCAACGTTTGAAGATGTCTTTTCCAACGTTGGCCATGTTCAGGTCGGTGTCTTTGCAGACGATGCCGCAGTGAACACGTCGTTTGACTTCGAAATTGACGAAGTCAGCATCGTTCCCGCCCCGAGCGCTCTGGCCGTTCTTGGCCTCGGCGTGTGTGCGGTTGGACGTCGCCGACGCCGCTGATCACTTTTTCGGGAGAAGAAGAAAGACGCGCGGCGGCCCATTGGGTCGCCGCGTTCTTTTGGACACGACGTGCATAGACTGAAGACATGCAACAGCCACCCCCAGATCAAGACACACGTCGAGTCGTGATTGCCGGCGGGAGTGGCTTTCTCGGCATGAACCTCGCGCGCTGGCTTGTGGATCGAGCCTACGCCGTCACGATTCTCTCGCGGTCCATGCCAACGGCACTGCCCGATGGTGTCGCGCATGTTCCATGGGATGGTCGGACGCTCGACGCGTGGGCGGATGCCTTGCAAGGTGCGTCAGGCCTCGTCAATCTGGCGGGACGAACGGTTGATTGCGTCAAGACGCCGGACCATTGCGATGAGATCCTGCGTTCCCGAGTCGAGTCGACGCGCATTCTTGGTGCTGCCATGCAGCAGGCAAATCCGCGACCGCCGGTGTGGGTGCAGATGAGTACCGCGCATCGGTATGGCGATCCGCCACACGAGACTTGCACCGAAACATCTGCGTTTGGCGATGGCCTGGCGCCACGTGTCGGGGCGGCGTGGGAACAGGCATTCCACGAGACAGTTCCTGACGATGTCCGGCCAGTCGTTGTTCGGACGAGCTTTGTCCTTGGTCATTCCGGCGGCGCACTGCCGCGTCTCGCCTGGCTTGCTCGTATCGGTCTCGGTGGACGCGTCGGTCATGGGCGTCAGGGCATCAGTTGGATCCACAAGCGCGATATGAACCGTCTGTTCGAACGCGCTCTCACCGACGAGTCAATGCGCGATGCGTACATCGCCACGGCGCCGAATCCCGTGTCGAACGCGGAGTTCATGCGAACCCTGCGTCGCGCTGTCCGGCGACCGATCGGGCTCCCAGCGATGGCCTGGATGGTGCGCATCGGTGCGCCGCTGGTGCTCCGGACCGATCCGGAGCTTGCGCTGTACGGCCGGTATTGCGTCTCCCAACGACTGAAAGACGAAGGGTTCGAATTCGACTACCCGGATGTCCAGTCGGCGCTGGCAGACCTCTATAGGTCGGTGCGCAACCAGTGAACGAGGCCATCAACTCTCGACGCGGTGAATACCGGTCGCCGTCACAGTCATCGCGTTGTCTTCGGGACCAGCCGCGACCGTGCCGACAATGACGACCGTGTCGAGCGGTGCGATGCCATGGTCCTTCAGGTTGATCGGCATCATGCGCCCGTCATCACCGACCAGCTTCACCGTCATGCTGTGCTTGGTGATTTCATCGCGTGGCGTGCAGCAGTAATCCCACGGCGTCTTGCAGTGGTCGTCCTTGGCCAGGCACGGGTTGTTTACCGTGGCGTCAATCATCACGAAGAACGCGGAGTCTTCACTCAGCGCATCCACGCGCCCGCCAATCACGCCGCGAATCACGACGTTGTCGCCTTCGCTGACCGATGACTTGGCTTCGAGCACGTCAACGGAATCCGCCGGCATGTCAGGAAGCATCCACGCAACCGTCTGAATCGTCGCGTCGGTCGTACCGGCATTCGCATCGGTATCGGTGGTGTCGTCGGTCGATGAACCACAGCCAATGAGCGCAGCGGTGGCCACCAGCGTGAGGCACAATGAGGTAAGACGTCGAGACATGAATACGTTCCTTTCCAACGGCACGCTCAGTGTGCCTTGAGTGCTTCCGAGATCGGCAGTCTTAAACATCGTATTGCAGGTGGGATGGCTCCAATCAAACCAACGCCAAGCCCACCGAGAAGTCCAATCAACATGACCGGGGCGTCGACAATGATCGCGAACGCACCCATGGAGAATCGGACGGCGAGGCCATCGAGCAAAACGAGCCCGATCGCCGCACCAATGACGGCGCCGCATGCCGCCGTGAACAGCGATTCCTCGCTGAGGTTGATGACAATGGCACGTCGCGTGTAGCCGAGTGACTGCAGCATGCCGATTTCACGGACGCGATCCGCGAACGATGCGTACATCGTGTTGAGTCCGCCCAGAATCGCACCGACAGCGATCAGAATCGCGGTGAGCAGGATCATGCCGCGAATCGGTCGGTAGAAGGCATCGATCGATGCGTAGTAATCAGCTTCGCGCATCGCGGTGATCTCAAGGTCCAACCGGCTCTTCGCAAAGAAGTCGACGTCAACGAACTCGGCGGAATCAAGCGTCACGATGACACACGACAACGATGCTTCGCGCTTCGTCGCAATCTGAAGATCAATCAACGGCAGCCAGATTTCGGCGTCCATCACCGTGCCCGGCGCGGCGAAGTGACCGACGATCGTCCACGGTCGATTGTCAAAGTACAGCGTCTTACCAATGGCCAGTCGTTCCGCTTCGACACCGATCCGCGTTGCCGCGAGCGTGCCGACCATAAGTTCATCGGCGCCCGCAGCCGGCAGGCGACCGGACGTGATCTCGAC
>JBCCFX010000218.1:0-6291 GCA_039029515.1 Planctomycetota bacterium | reverse complement strand
TCGTGAATTGATCCGTGAACTCGATAACACTCTCGACAACGATCAGTGTTCGTATTGAGGAAAACGAACTCATCACGCGTCGAAATTCAGCAATCCGGCTCTTCGTGTCTTCAAGAATGAGAATCGACGTGCCCATCGCGAGAGAATACCAATCGACTTTCATGGTCGAGTTTCTATTTGCGGAATTCGTGGTCGGTAACGCAGGATGCAGATACCCGCCTGCGGCGGGTGCCCGAACCGTACGACCTTCGTCTCGCCTCCGGCGAGCCGGGTCGTAGAACCGAACACTGCCTCGTTAATCACAAATGCCCCGGCCAGAAGGCCGAGGCATGTGTAAGTAGCGGGGGCAGGATTCGAACCTACGACCTCCGGGTTATGAGCCCGACGAGCTACCAGACTGCTCTACCCCGCAATTGGGTGGGGCATTCTAGCTCGCGCTCAGCACACGTCAAGGCATGCGAACATCCCTGAATACCTCCGGCAGGCCCGGATGATGCTCAGGGTGTCCCGGTTGGCATCGGTCTTTCGCGGCCCTGATACAACAAGAAACCGCGATCAACGCGGTTCATCAATGGGCACTGCAGTTGTCCAGGAGTTCACATCGCCCGGCGGAATCGGTTCGCTGCGGCAATCCGTGTCAGCACCGCGGACACCTCAGGCGTTACATCCACGAAGCGAACGCCGAGCTCTCGCTTCAGCAGACCTGATCGCTTGGACCAGATGATCTCGCCCTTCACACGGACACCTTCGCCATCGTTGTAAAGGCAGACCTCGACCTCACGCTCGGGCGTTCGGCGAGCTTCCACCCGCATCCCGCTCGACGACAAGTCCAGAACCGGCCCGAGGTTGGACATCAGTCCTTCCTGTGGCAGGCGACCGCTGTGGCGACGACCGTTCTCATCGGTCGGCGATTCCGGGGTCTGACCGGCTTGTGGATCGAATCTCATGGCTCATCAGATATCGCCCATGATTGACCTCGGATCAAGGAAACGATTCTCCGCCGATCCGTTCCGGTCGATGGGGGCGATGAACAGGCGTCACAGGCTGAACAGATTGAACGCCATCTGCCGATAACTCCCACCAGATGAAACGATCACGACCTCTCTTTGCGATCGACCCGGGCTGGTTCTACGTGCTCTCAGGGCTCGCCATCTGCGCGGCATGCGTCCTGATCCCGGCTCGGATGCCGCTCAACGAGCTTGACCACCAGCGCATGGGGCTCGCCGCCGAACGTGATTATCTCGTAGACCGGCTCGATGCGCACGCGCACTTCCTGGATCATCTGGATCTCGAGGATCCGGTGCTGTGGCGCCGGCTCGCGGCGAGCCAGCTCAATGTCGTGCCAGCGTCCGATACGCCAGTGCTCGTCAACACCTCATCGCCGGCGACGATCACCGACTGGATCGATGAATCCGTGCGGCCGATTGCCTTGCCATCGTATGCACCGCCGCGCAAGACCACGCTCACGAATGCCGCCGCAGGTCCGCACCGACTGCTGTTCCTTGCGAGCGGCGTGTTGTGCATCATGGTTGGTCTGATCCTCGGGCCCGACCGACCGTCTGCTTCACGCCATGCCATACTCACCATCGATGATGCCGCTGAGGCATCAGCAGTGAACCTCGCAACGCCCATCGCCAGCGCGCCGCGTCTGCGACTCGTTGCGGATGACGATGATGATGAGGACGCGTCGGTGATTGATATTGCGACAGCGCACGATCTGCCGGCGGGATCGCGGTTTGAATCCACGGATACTGTCGATGCTCGCGCGGCGGTGGCCGAGCCGGCGCCGCTCGATGCGTACGACGATGTCATGGCCAACGAAGATGGTCTGGATGCGCCGTTGTTGTTCATCGCGCCAGCATCGCGCGACGAACAAGACGCACTTGACGCTGCCGGCGACGATGAGGATGTGGCTGAGGATCTCGAAGTCGGCGCAGAAACGGAGATCGAAGACGACGTTGACGACGTCGTCGATGATGTCGAATTGGACGACGTCGATGCGGTTGATGAAGTCGACGAGGTTGGCGATGGCGACGTTGAGCCGGACGCCGAGGATGCCCTTGAAGAGGATGAGGACTACATCTACGTCGATGAGGACGGCAACGAGATCGACCCCGAAGACGTCGATGAAGAAGAGATCGAGTGCGTTGAGGATGAAGACGAGGTTGAAGCCGTCGATGATGAGCCGGTTGACGCATCAGTCGATGACGACGACGAGAGCGAAGAAGACGAAGAGTACGTGTACGTCGATGAGGATGGCAACGAGATTGCCGCCGAGGATGTCGACGATGAGGAATACGAGTACGTCGACGAAGATGGCAATGTCATTGATGCAGACGACGTTGAGGACGACGAAGACTGCGAGTACGTGTACGTCGATGAAGATGGCAACGAGATCGACCCTGACGAGGTGGATGAAGTCATCGACGACACCGAAGCATCCGCTGATGATGACGAGCAGGACGACGCTTCGAGCGATCAGGAACTCGAGTATTCTGAGTCGCTGTTCGGTACCGCAGAGGACGAAGTGGAACAGAACGCGTAGTATCTGACCGGCCACGCATCGGATTCGGAGGAATCTGATGCAGCTTCGTTCACTCAATGAATCAACGTATCGGCTCGCCATGACCAGAGGACTCGGTCCGCTACTCTGGTCGCGGTTGCGTGAAGCGCTCGGTTCGGACCATGCGATTTGCACTGCTACCATGAACGACCTTCGGCAGGTCGGCGGTATTGGCCCAAAGCGAGCCCGCGCCATCTATGAGGGCTTGCGCGACGCCGACCCGGAACGCGATGCCCGACTATGTGAAGCGCTTGACGTCGTTGCGATCGGTCAGGATGACCCGCTGTATCCGCAGATGCTGAAACCATTCGACGATGCGCCGCGCGTGCTTTGGATGCGTGGCACATTCGAACCGGAAGACGCGGTTGCCGTTGCCATCGTGGGCTCGCGCCGATGCACCGCGTATGGACGCCTTCAGGCGGGGCGATTTGCGACCGCGCTCGCGGAAGCTGGCATGGCCATTGTGTCAGGTGGCGCACTCGGCATTGATGCGGAAGCGCACCGGGGCGCACTCCGCGTTCATGGCCGGACGATTGCCGTGCTCGGAAGTGGCCTTGCTCGCCCATATCCCGCGGATCATGCGGGGCTCTTCATGGACATTGCTCGTCATGGCGGTGTGGTGATGAGCGAACATCCTGTGGCGACGCAAGCGAAGGCGGGGAACTTCCCGCGACGCAATCGATTGATCGCTGCGCTTTCGCTTGGCGTTCTGGTGATCGAAGCATCTGATCGCAGCGGGGCGTTGATTACTGCGCGGTACGCGGCGGAGACGTATCACCGCGATGTGATGGCATTGCCCGGACGTGTTGATTCAAACTCATCGGCGGGTTGCCATGCCTTGATTCGGCGAGGACACGCGGCGCTTGTGCGCGATGTTGGTGACGTCATGACGGAACTGAAATCAGCGGGGCATCTGATCCGCGGCATCTACGAATCGGAACAGGTCGCACTGCAGGTCGATGAGCATAAGACTCCGCGGTCGACCTGGGCGCTTGCAACAGAGGCACAGCGGGCGCTTCTGGAGATCCTGATGCAGTCGGCGGAACCGATGTTGCCAGACACAATTGCTTCGGTGGCACAGCGTCCATTGTCGACGGTTCTGTCGGATCTGACCGCGCTTGAACTGTCGGGTGTCATCGAACGCGACCACCGCGGGCTCCGGATGGCCCACGGTGGTCGCACATGACGAATCGTTGTGTTGTTATTCCCGGTTGTCCCGCCGGGATGATCTACGTGACGTTCTCCCCATCACTCTGCACATCGCCTTCGTGTGAAGGCGTCAGTCGTATCGTCGCATCACACCGATGACGACGCCTTGCACCGTGCATTGCTTGACGATGATCGGTTCAAAGTCCGGGTTCGCAGGCTGAAGACGGATGCGACCGTCCGGCTCGCGGAAAAAGGACTTGAGCGTGGTCTCACCGTCAGGAAGCAGCGCAACGACACGTTCGCCTTCCGACGCAGTCTCGCGCCGTTCAACGATGACGTAATCGCCATCAAGGATGCCTTCATCGCGCATGGAATCTCCATCAACGCGAAGGGCAAAGGTCGCTGATCGTTGTCCGACGCGCGGGCCGAACAGATCTTCGAGATCGAGCTGATCCGATTGCGGATACTTCTCGATCGGGTAGCCGGCGGCAATTTTGCCGACGAGCGGAAAACTCAATGACTTGGACTCATCAGGTAGGACGGCTTCATCCGTGATGGACAAAGAGCGAGCCTTGTTCGGCTCCCGCTGGAGGGCGCCTTTTTTGATCAACGCTTCGACGTGTTCGAAGACTGTGACCTTGCTGATTGAGAGTTCGTCGGCGAGTTCCTGCATGGTCGGGGAATAACCACGTGTGACCCGTGAATCCCGAATGAGTTGAAGAATTTTGAGCTGTCTCGGCGTCAGGTTCATTTCGAGCCTCCCATCTGCCGTCGTGGACTCGGGGGTTGAGACAGGCCGTGCGTCCAGCGTCCCGGACCACATCCGGGGCTCGTCCGCCGGCAATTTGGCCGGTAGAACGAGGACACATGACCTCGTGAAGCGATTCATTCAATTGCGTGTGTCGATCCAGAGCCGTGCGCATTTCGCGCTGTTGCGATTCGAGCCATCCCTGAATCGCCCGCATGGTGACTGCAGTCCCTGCGTCCGCCATGGCCGGCATTGCAGTGGGTCCCATAGGGGTATCTTCATTGGATGACGCATCGGCCGCTAAGGCCGCAGGACTCAATTCCACACGATCTGGACGACGACGCAGACGTCGTCGCCGTACTCGTCCAACTCGTCGTGACCCTTTGTTCCCGGTTCGTCGCTCGTGCGATGGCGGGGCATCATTCTGGTCGTCAGAGCTGGCGGAATCGGCCGGTTCCAGGATCAACCGTGTGCCGACGGGACGGAGGACCGTTTGATACGATCCACCCGGCCCAAACTGTGCAAGAGGTTGTGTCATACGCTGTCCCTTGTGCTGGAGTCGGTGTAAACGCCAGATCTAGCGTTTCATTGACTCCCGCTTGACATCTCGACGAACTGACGAAGCTGCCTGCAGTTTCCATCGGCAAATCTGTTCGGATCACGTTACCCAAACAGAGCCAGAAAGTCAAGGTGTTGATCGGGACTCCTTCCTCGTGCGACCGCGGCATGGACATGCACCGGCAGCTCTGCCGCGCATGACGGTCGTCCCGTCCGCTTGTACGCTGCGTGGATGCAGAGTGATTCAACAAAATGCCCGACTCCGCCAAGCCCGCTCGCAGAAGTGCCCGGAGGGGGCTGGGCGCTCGATCCGAACATCATTTATCTCAACCATGGCTGCTTCGGTGCGCGGACGCATGCAGTGTGTGAAGCGCAACACGTGTGGACACAACGCTTTGAATCGAATCCGATCGAATGGCTCGATCGTCGAAGGGGCGATCTCATGGCCGAGGCCCGCGATTCGCTCGCCCGTTTCCTTGGGACGACGTCAGAGACGGTTGGCTTCGTGACCAACGCCACGAACGGCGTCAACGCCGTCATTCGGTCGCTGCGGTTCAGCGCCCGCGATGAGCTCATCACGATCTCGCATGTCTACAACGCGGTTCGCCTCACGATGTCACATCTGGCGGGCGAACAGCAGGCGACGTACCGAGAGATTGACCTGCCCGTGCCGCTCGATGGACCCGAACAGGTGCTGGACGTCCTGGAGGCGGCGATTGGGCCGAAGACGCGCCTGATCGTTGTGGATCATGTCACGTCGCCGACAGCATTCATCCTGCCTTATTCTGCATTTTTCCGTCCACTTCCAAGTCAATGGAATACTCCTCACCACACGTTCCGCGGCCTCCGAGAAGTCCATCTCGACAAAGATAGAGCCCTTGAAGTGAAGGTTTCCATCGTCACCCTTCCAGCGACGAATCTGGACTGACAGGACGGAACCGGAAGGCGAGAAGAGCTTATTGATGTCTTCAATGGACGGCTCGGGCCCGCCGGCGGTCCAGCCCTTCGCGAAGACGGCGCGCGTCTTGAAGAGACTTTTCTCAGGCAGCGGGGAGATTCGGCGCACGCTAGTAGCCTGCTCGTTGAGCGAGAGCAAAGAGGACGAGCGCAGCGCGTCGGCAATAGACTTCTCGGTGGCGTCCAGTGCCTTGAGACGGTTGAAGGTGAGCAAGACGGAGATGGGAACGAAGCCCTGCGGGTCCTCCTCTGTCTTCGCGCGAAGGAACTTGTCGCGCGGCAGGTTGGAGTCTGAGAAGTAGTACTCGACTTGCTT
>JBCCFX010000217.1:0-6325 GCA_039029515.1 Planctomycetota bacterium | reverse complement strand
GGTTCATCGATGCGGAACTGAAACGCCGGCGTTCCGTCCGCGAACAGACTGATTAGTGGGCTGTGGGCTGTGGGCGGACATACCTGTCCGCCGTGACGATCCAACGACGTTCGATGCACCGCGATTCCGAAGCGCGAGCGCCGGGAATCCAGGATTCACGACAAACGAATGACGTTGAACGCCCAACCGCCAGGTTCAGCAGAACCCGGCCTACAGCTGTTCCCTACTTCACCACTCGCCGGCCAGTGATCATCACGATCGCAAGGCCGCCGAGGCCGATCAGCATTGGTGACGCCGCGGGGATGTGAAAGCGAGAATTCGTCACGCGCTCGATGCCGCCACCCGATGCTTCCGCCGCAGATGGACCGACGGATGAACCGCCGAACACGATGAATGCGACCACCAGGCCGCACACCATGAGCACTCCGATCGTTCCGATCACGCTTGCGCGAGACATCGCCTTCTGATCTCCATCCTGTACCCCCCACAACACCCCGGGATCGGCTCCCGAATCGCCATCATCGCCGCATATCGTGTGAGGTCAATGATTTATCGGTCAATTCACCACGAACTCTCGCGCCGCCGACCGCGACCTGCGCGCGCTGCGAAATTCCGCACACGGTTCGCCCAATCACATGGTGTCCCCCGAACCGGAGATCGCACCATGACCGACCGCACTCGCTTTCCGTTTCATCGCACGCTGCTCGGCGCGGCCTGGTTCTTCATTGGCGCGACCACGATCAACCTGATCGGTTCCATCGCCGATGCCTCCATGATTGGTGCCTACACCGCCGCCACGCCTGAAACCGCTGCGGTCGGCGACGCCCTGGCACAGCTCGTCATCGTGCTCGGCGCCACCATCGCCACGTTGACCAAAGACACCCTGCTGCGACGCGGTGGCCATCTCGTCCTCCTCGGCTGGGCCGCACTCTGGCTTGGCGACACATCGCTGTCCGCTGGGTTGAATCCCGATGTCGGCTCGCTGCTCACGACAATGCTCGTGTCGCTCTTCACCGCTGGTACCGGTTACCGCTGCGTCCGCGGCTGGTCCGTCAAGCACAAGAACAGATTGGAAGATGACTGCATCGGCGCGCCGGCAGAATCGCACGACCTCGATGCCAACGACGACCAACTGCTGACCGCCGAATGCGTCAAAGCAACCGCGTCCGTCACCGAGTTGCCAACGGACACCCGTGATCGCCTTCGCCAGTGGATGCATGACCATTGTCCGGTGCAGGCGCGCAAGGATGCCGCGCGTGCCGCCAAGGCATCGCCGGTCTCACGGTGTCATCGCATGCGTCATCTCGTGTGCCGCTGCAAGCGCAAGGCGACGGAACGAAGTCGACGTGCCCGAGCGAAGCTCGCTGATCGCATCGCGCCGACCACGGTGTAAATGGTCACGCCTGCCACGGCAGTCGATCGAGATCCAGATTACCCCCACACAGGATCACGCCGACACGATCGAATCCGTCCAACGCCATGAACGTCTCGCTGAGCGCTGCCGCAACGCCCACGGCAGCGCTTGGTTCAATGACCACCTTCATGCGCTCCCAGACGAACCGCATCTCGGCGACGATCGCCTCGTCCGGCACGGTGAGAATGCGTTCAACGTGCTGTTGGATGATGGCGAACGTGATCGGCGCGAGGCTCGTCAGCAGACCATCGGCAATCGTGTCAGGACCGGTCTGCGGGATGAGTTCCCCGGCCTGAAGCGATCGATACGCATCATCAGCGCCCGCCGGCTCAGCGCCGATGATTCGGATGTCGGGACGAAGTCCCTTTGAGGCGACGCAGATGCCGGACATCATCCCACCGCCACCGATCGGCACGACGATCGCATCGAGATCATCCACCTGTTCGAGCAGCTCCAGCACCATCGTGCCCTGACCTGCGATGACATCTGCATGATCGAACGGCGGAATCAACGTCGCACCCGTGCGCGCCTGTACCGCCGCGGCGGTTGTCTCTCGCGCGTCGAGTGTGGGTTCGCAATCGATGACCTCCGCGCCATAGCCAAGCACGGCGTTGCGTTTCGCCGTCGGTGCGTTGGAGGGCATGACGATGTACGCGGGTATCCCACGAAGTCGGGATGCGAGCGCGACCGCTTGTGCATGGTTGCCCGAACTGTGGGTCACAATGCCGCGCGCGGCCGTTTCATCGTTGAGCTTCATGATCGCATTGCATGCGCCACGAAACTTGAACGCACCGACCTTCTGGAACAACTCACACTTGAAGAACAGCGAGCGTCCCGCGCGCTCATCCAGGGCCGAGCAGGTCAGCACCGGCGTGCGATGCGCAAACGGCGCGATTCTGGTCGTGGCAGCGCGAACATCGTCAAGCGTCGGAATGGAAAGCGGCTCGGCCATGATCAGGCGGGTTGCAAGGCAACACTCTTCAATCGGCGGACCACTTCTTCCACGTTCTCGCGCGAGTTGAATGCGGAGATTCGGAAGAAACCTTCACCGCAGGATCCAAACCCGACGCCGGGCGTGACAACGACCTGCGCTTCGTGCAGCATGCGATCAAACATCTGCCAGCTGTCGACACCGTCCGGACACGCAACCCAGACGTATGGTGCGTGTTCACCGCCATACACTTCGAGTCCGAGCGATGCACAACCGACTCGCAGCATCGCCGCGTTCTGCATGTAGAAATCCACGAGATCAGCAACCTGCGCTCGGCCTTCATCGGAATACACTGCCGCAGCGCCGCGCTGCACCACCCATGACACGCCGTTGGACTTCGTGCTCCAGCGTCGTGACCACAGATCATGCAACGGAACGCGCTGACCGTCGGCGGTCGTGCCAGTGAGTTCCTTCGGACAGATCGTGTAGCCACAGCGCGTGCCGGTGAAGCCGCCGTTCTTGGAGAAGCTGTGGAACTCCATGGCACATCGTTTCGCGCCATCGATTTCATAGATCGATCGCGGTAACGAAGCATCTCGAATGAACGCCTGATACGCGACGTCATACAGAATGATCGCGTCGTGCCCGATCGCATACTCAACCCACGCCGCGAGCTTGTCGCGCGTGATCATCCCGCCGGTCGGATTGTTCGGATAGCACAGGTAGATGAGGTCGAGCGGCGCATCAGGAATGTCAGGCACGAATCCATTCGCTGGCGTGCATGGGAGATACACAAGACCGTCGTAGCGAGAATCGTCCTGGAGTCCGCCGGTGTGACCGACCATGACGTTCGTATCGACGTACACCGGATACACCGGGTCGGTGATCGCGATCCGATTGTCATGACCAAGGATGTCGAGCACCGCGCCGCAGTCACCCTTGGAACCATCGGAAAGAAACACTTCATCGGCGCCAATGTCGAGACCGTGCGCGGCGAAGTCGTGTTCCGCGATGGCGTCGCGTACAAACGTGTGCCCGAGCGGCGGACCGTAGCCTTTGAACGTCGAGCGATCCCCGAGTTCATCCACCGCTTCATGCATCGCGCGACGAACCGCGTCCGGCAGCGGTTCTGTCACATCACCAATACCGCATTTGATGATGCGATCGGCGTGTGTCGGCGCGTCGGCGATGTACGCATCGACGCGCCGCGTGATTTCCGGGAAGAGATAGCCGCCAGCGAGCTTCAAATAGTGTTCGTTGATGCGGGTCATGGTGCCCGCAGTCTACGCGAGACCGAACCGCGCTTCGAGATCGATCTGAATCATGTGGACCACTAACAACATGCGGCCCCGACACGTCGGGACCGCATGGTCATGATTCACTGTGTTCACCGTGACCGGCGAATCAGGCCTTCGCAGCCTGTGCGGTCGTGTTCGCTTCTGCCATCTCGACGAGCTTGTCGAATGACTTCGGATCGTCGATCGCCATCTGGCTCAGCATCTTGCGATTGAGCATGATGCCCGAACGGCCAAGACCGTTCATGAACCGGCTGTACCGTGAGCCGCGCATCCGGCACGCCGCATTGATGCGCGTATTCCAGAGACGACGGAATTCGCGACGACGGTTGCGACGATCGCGGTAGGCAAACTGGCCGGCGCGCGTCAGCGCGACCTTGGCCTGCTGCTTATGACGGCTCTTGGTTCCCCAGTAGCCGCGAGCCTGACGAAGAAGTTTACGACGAGCCTGAGTTCGGGCAGCGCCCTTGCGTGCACGTGGCATGATTCACACTCCTGTTCCGTTCGTACGGAGGATTCGTCGTGACGAATCTCTTGCTCCCGACGGACGATGGATGATCGACAACGGGTTCAGTCTTCTGATGATTCGGTGGAAGCGGACTTTGACTGCTTGGCATTCGACGAGATGCTGGTGTGCAGCATCGCCGCCACACGACGGGCATCACCCGGCGTGGCGTACTTCGGTCGTCGATACGATCGCATCGTGGTGCCGGACTTGTGGCTGCGAAGGTGACGGCCGAACGCACGTCGCATCTTCACCTTGCCACTCTTCGTGATCCGGATTCGCTTCAGCAGGCCCTTGTTGGGCTTGTTCTTCGGCATGGGACTGACCCCTTGCGGGTTGTTTCGACGGAGGTGGACACCAGACGGTGACGCTTGCCTACCCGACGTCGAGCCACGCAGGGTAGCGGATGCCCCGTGGCGAGGCAAGGCTGCGGGTTGTGGGTTGCGGGTTGTGGGTTGTGGGTTGTGGGTTGTGGGTTGTGGACTGGGAATCGTATTGCAGATCCCCAATCCCGTATCCCTCATCCCTCATGGCTCTTGGCTCTTGGCTCTTGGCTATTTGCTATTTGCTATTTGCTATTTGCTGAATCGTAGGGCGGACATACCTGTCCGCCATGACAAACCAGCGCAGGCCGATGGCGGCTTGGTAAAGCCGCCCTACAGACAATGCCGGGTTCAGCAGAACCCGGCCTACAGAGATTCAATGGAGCCCAACGCCCGCAGCCTCAATGAAGCAGAAACACATCCGACTCGTCGGATGGACTCACGCCGTTCATGAGCTTCTTCGCCCCGTTCGGCAGCCAGATGTTGTCGCCGCGACCGACCACCGGGTTGTTCAGGAACATCGTCGTCCCGTCGCTGCGAAGGACGTTCTGGCCGCGACCACCGTGATTCAGCGACATGCTGCCCGGTGGCGGCGTCGTCAGACCCTGACGTGCCGCATCCACCAGCGGATTACGATCACCCATCACGATCAACATGCCCTGACCGCCTTCCCAGCGCCGACCTTCGCCGGACTGCCATTGGTAGGAGTAGCTCGGGCCGGTCGGCTTCTTGTTCCCAGGACAGTGCAGACAGTCAGCGGAGCAATACTCGCCGTGCGTGAGCGGATTCAGATTCATGATGTTCGAGAACGAATTCCACGGGTGGGCGATCCCCGCCTGCTGCGCCGCCGGCATCAGGCCATTGTTATCCGCCGCGTACGTGCTGAATGCATACCCGAGCTGGCGCAGGTTGTTCTCGCACTTCAGATCGATCGACTGTCGACGAATGTTCGACATGACCGGCAACGCAACGCTCGCCGCAATCAACAGTACGGCTGCCACGGTGACGAAGTCAGGCAGCCGCATGAAGCGGAAGCCACGTCCAGGTGTCGATGCCGCGGAAAGCGTCATGCGTTCTTCGCGTTCGCGATCCGCCTGATCAATCCGTGCGATCGTGGCGTGCACCAGCGATTCCGACGCATCGTCAACGGGATAATCACCCATCAAACCGAAGACGCTCATCAGTCGATCAACGCGCGCACGATCGTCGGCGCTGAGCGCTTCAAGCGCATCCGGCTCAAATCCTGATTCCATCAGGGCATCGAGCAGCCGCGCATCATCGGCTGACAACTCGACGTGTTGCCCACGTGGTTCCTGCATCAATCAACCCCTCGCGATTCATCCGACGCGGATGAATGCTGCTCCAGACGCTCCCATGATCGCGCGAACGCGGCCACGGCAGTGTGTAAACGACTCTTCACGGTTCCGAGCGGGATCTCCAGTGCCTCGGCAATCTGGTTGTAACTCATCCGCTGGAAGTAACTCAATAACACGATCTCTCGAAGATGAATCGGAAGATCATCAATGACCGCCTTCACCCGACGACTGCGCTCCGCATCGAGCACCGGCTGGTCGGGCGTCGGCAACTCGGCATCCATCAGGTCGACATACGTCTGACCGTCGCCGTCATCCTTGACATGCGCCGACAGCGACACCGTCGATCGACGAGCGCGCTTGCGGTGGAAGTCACGAGCCTTGTTTGCGGCGATCGTGAACAGCCACGGCTTGAAGCGACGCGACTGATCAAAGGACTCCGCCGACTGATGAATCTGGAGGAAGGTCTCCTGGAAGACATCTTCGGCGGCCGCGCGTGAACCCAGAAAGCGTGTGAGAAAATGGAGAAGCTCATCGCCATACC
>JBCCFX010000216.1:0-6337 GCA_039029515.1 Planctomycetota bacterium | reverse complement strand
GGGCGACTGCGCTGCTTCATGCGACAGCACGAAGGCCGCTCTCGCGAGCAACGCCAAGGGCGACTGCGCTGCTTCATGCGACAGCACGAAGGCCGCTCTCGCGAGCAACGCCAAGGGCGACTGCGCTGCTTCATGCGACAGCACGAAGGCTGCTCTCGCGAGCAACGCCAAGGGCGACTGCGCCGCGACGTGTGATGGCGCTCAGGCCGTCACCTACACCGTGTATGACTGCAGCAAGTGCGACAGCCTTGCACGCGTTGCGGCTCGTTCCTACATGAACATGCTCGTCGAGCTCAAGTCCATCACCGGCACCGAAGCGTGCCCGGCTGAAGCGGCTCAGCAGGCCCTCGCTGCTGTCATGAAGGACATGCAGGCTGAGCAGATGGCCAAGGCAGCGACCGTCGAAACGACGACCGTTTCCCTCGGTGCCGTCAGCGAGAAGGCTGAGTCCTGCAGCGCTTCCTGCAAGAAGTAATCGAACCTCGATCACTTCTGAACAGACGCAAACACGTTGCCCGTCGGATTCGTCCGGCGGGCAACGTTCGTTTTGGCCCGCGTACAATCATGCCGTGGCACTTCCACGCATCATCGCGCACGTCGACATGGATGCGTTCTTCGCGTCCGTCGAGCAACGGGATCATCCTGAGTGGCGCGGTCTGCCCGTCCTCGTCGGAGGAGCTGGTCGACGAGGCGTCGTCGCCGCAGCGTCATATGAAGCTCGTGCATTCGGATGTCGATCCGCGATGCCGATGGCGGTTGCATTGCGCAAATGCCCGGATGCAATCATTGCGCCGCCGCGCGGGTCGGTGTATCGCGAGGTCTCAAAGCAGATCTTCACCGAGATGGATGCACTGACGCCGCTCGTGCAGCCACTGAGCGTCGATGAGGCATTCCTTGATCTCGCCGGCGTCGTTCAGTCGTTCGAGGATGCGGTGGACTTTCTCGAAGCGTTTCGAGCGAGAATTCGAACGACGCTACAGCTCACGATCTCTGCCGGTATCGCCCCAAACAAGTTCATTGCGAAGCTCGCCTCGGATGAGCACAAGCCGGATGGTCTCACGCTGATTCGGCCGGCTGACACTCGGAATTACCTTGATCCACTCCCGATTGAGCGGATGTGGGGCGTCGGGCCGGCAACCGCAGACCGGTTGCATCATGGCGGATTTCGTACGTTTGCCGATCTGATCGCTGCGGATACGGCGTTGCTCTCGCGTGTCGTCGGCCGGGAAGCGGGCAGACTTCAGGCATTGGCGCGTGGCGAGGATGATCGAGCGGTGGTGTCCGATCGTCACGCGCGGACCTACAGCCAGGAGCGGACGTTCGGCCACGATCTCGAGTCCCCCGATCTTGTGCTTGCGGTGTTGCAAGCACAGGTTGAGCATGTGTTGTGGCGGTTACGGCGCGCTGATCGACGGGCAAAAACACTCACCCTCAAGATTCGCGACGGCTCGTTTCGAACGATAACGCGATCCCGGACCTTCGATGAAGCGCATCATCGGACGACCGATTTCTGGCAGGCCGCACGCGAAGTCTTCGAACAATGGGCGGCATCGTCGTTCGTCCCCGTCCGGTTGATCGGGTTCGGTGTCTCACATGTTGAAGCCGGTGAAGCCCCGCAGACGCTCTTTCCGGATGCGACGGCAGACCGTCAGGACCGTATCGACAACGCGACCGATGCGATTGCTGATCGCTTTGGTGTCGATGCGATTCAGCGCGGTCTCAGCACGATGCAGCCGAATCGTCGATCCTCGGATCATGCCACCGAAGACGACTGAGCCGAAACGATGGACTCGCAACATTGCACCAGGCGATCGATGACAGCTGTCGTCGCCGAATCGTGTCGGTCGTGCCGAAGCACGGTCAGCACCCGAATCGCGGCGACGGTGAGATCGGGATAGCCATACGCGAGCCCGGATCCCTTGAGCTGCAGCGCGATATCGCGCAATGCGCCTCGATCCTGATGCGCTCGGGCACGTTCGATGCCATCCGCCAGTTGGCAGACGACCGGGATGAATGCATCGAGCAGGGCGGCGCACCCCGGTTGCGTGGCGCGCGTACTCAGCAATCGGCTGGGAATCGCGGTGGCAGGCATCCGAAGCTGCACATACGTCAGCATGACATCTGCGCTGAACGGCTTGATCAGCACGGACGTCGCGCCAGCGTCGAGGAGTCGACGTGTGATTCCAGGATGTCCGTCCGCAGTCATCAGCAGAATCGGGCCGTCGAATCCGGATTGGCGCAGGCGAGGGATGATCCGCAATGCATCCTCTGATGTCGGATCAACACCGAGCACGATCAACGCAGGGAGATCGCGACGAACTGCGTCAAGGACCTGGCCGGGCGTTCGCGCTTCGTGGACGGCATAACCCGCGAGCGTGAGCAGATGGGCGTGAAGTCTTCGATCAGGTTCGAATGGATCGGCAACCACGATCGATGATGCATCGCCGGGCAGGGATGTTGCCGGCGGGGTCTCTGATCGATTGGCGCGCGTACCAATGATTGATTTCAAATCGAGCTGGGAGGCGAACTGAATGCCGATCTCATGGGCAGCACCGCGAATGAGTCGACACGCCACGATGACACCACGGCGCGTCGTGAAGTTCCCGGTCGTATCGCGGAGTGAAACGCGGCAGTGTGATCCGACGTGGAGGTAGCCACCATGCAGGACGGAGATCCCGCCGCGCGAGAGATTGCGGGCATCGACAAGAAACGCGCTCTGGCCGCCGTCCGGATGGTCAACGACCAGCGGCACGCCGGCCACGCGGTATTGATGTCGGGGAAACGAGCGTTCATGTTGACCGCGATGGATGCGGCGATCCGCATCGAGGGCGTCGAGCAGCTCATCCCGTTCGCGCGCAGTGAGATCAAGATGACGGCGAAAACCCTTGAGATCCATGCGGCACCACGGTCGTGAGTCGCGAGCGCGACTCGATTGCGCGTGAGGTCCCGATCATGGACGCGTGTCGTCCGCCTGGCGAGGGTGGTCGACACGATCGATACATCGCCCGGTTGAGCCTGGCGCTTGATCTGAATTCGATCGTGAGAAGTGCCGGGCCGACGATGACGACAGCCGTGACGATTGTGCCGGCGGTGGTACGCTGTACCGATGCCTCGATCCCGTCAATTCACATCGCTGCACGGCATCCTGTTTCTCTCTGGCGTCGCGGGCCTGGGCTATGAGATCGCCTGGACCAAACGCCTGTCGGTGAGCCTTGGCCATGAGATCCCCGGCGTGCTGGCCGTGGTCGCAGCGTTCTTTGCCGGCCTCGCACTTGGTGCATGGGCACTCGACCGAACGATCAGTCGATCGCGCGTGCCGGCGCGGTGGTACATCGGATGCGAGCTTGTCATTGCTGGCTGGTCGCTGTTGACGTTGCCGCTCATGACGTGGCTTGACGGACAACTTCCGGGCTGGATCGGCATTGGTCCATCACCGTGGCGTCATTGGGCGCTGGCGTTCATCGTGCCGGCGATCGCGCTCGCGCCGGCGACCATTGCGATGGGCGCAACGCTGCCCGCGATGGAGCGCGTGTTTGCGAGGATGCGGCAGGATGGTCGCGTTGTCGCAGGTCTCTATGCCGCGAATACAGCCGGCGCAGCGGTGGGGACATTGCTTGTTGCATTCGTGCTGCTTCGTCATCTCGGGACGTCGAAGACCATCGTCTGGCTTGCCATCGTCAATATCATCTGCGCGGTGCTGGTGGCGCAATCGTTCGCGCGCGGCGAAAGAGCACGCGAAGCCGTGAAGGATGAAAGCGCATCTCCGGCGGCGCCGGTTCGGCTCCTCGCCACGTTGTTTATCACGGGATTACTCGGTGTTGGCTATCAGGTCCTCGGCCTGCGCGTGCTCAGTCAGATTCTCGAGAACACGGTCTACACGTTTGCGTTGATCCTGGCGACGTTTCTCATCGGCACCACGATCGGCGCTTCGTTCTACCAACGCTGGCTGTCGCGCGCGTCCTTCGAAGCCGTCCTGACGTGGCTCGTGCAACTCATCGGTCTGACCGGCGCGTTGGGCTTGATTATCGCTGTGAACGGCCGATCCATCCGCAATGCACTGCCGATGGACGGCATCATGGCTGAATTGTGCCTTGCAGCGATGGTGTTTCTGCTTCCGACGATTGCGATGGGCGCAACGTTCAGCCATCTCGCGCAGGCGATGCGATCGCGGCGTGGTGGAATCGGGCTCGCCCTCGGTGTCAACACGATCGGAAGTTCGCTCGCGCCGGTCATCATTGGCGTCATCGGAATCAGCACGCTCGGGTTGCGAACGACGTCTATCTTCTGCCTTCTTGCGTACCTCCTGTTGATCCCTTCGTTCGAACCGCGACGTCTCGCGCCGGGTGCGTTGTTATTGATCGCGGTGCTTGTGTTGCCGTCATCATTTCTTCTGGTCCAGCCCTTGCCGGGCGGTCAGGTGATGGCCGTCCGCGAAGGCGTCCACGCGACGGTTGCGGTCGTCAACGGTGAGCGGACACTTCCGGACGGTTCGACAACCGAGTTGCGCGTACTGAAGGTCAATGACAAGTTTGCGATGGGTGGCACCGGCTTGGCATTCGCTGAGCGTCGACAAGCGCATCTGCCGATGCTGCTGCATCCCGATCCTCGGTCCGTCCTGACACTTGGCGTGGCAACAGGCAATACGACCGCCGCCGCAGCACGCCATACCGGTGCGGATGTGACCGGCGTCGAGTTGCTGCCGGAAGTCCTGGATCTCCTGCCGTACTTCGTGGAGACCAACGGTCGCATTGCGGATGATGAGCGTGTGACGTTGCATGCGGCGGATGCGCGTCGATTCGTGCGCGCAACCGATCAGCAATACGACGTCATCATCGGTGATCTCTTCCATCCGGGCCGTGATGGTGCGGGGTTGCTCTACACGGTGGAGCATTTTCAGGCGATCGGACAGCGACTTGCTCGCGGCGGCGTGTACTGCCAGTGGCTGCCGCTGTATCAGATGGATGATGAGATCGTACGCCAGATCATGGGCACGATGAGTGCGGTGTTCCCCGACACGTGGGCCATGCTCTGCACGTTTGGCATCGACACGCCGATGCTTGGGCTCGTCACCGGCGCGCCGCTGGGCGACAGTCTGATACGGCGGATCGACGTCGGTCTTGCCGAAGGGCCGCGTGGTGCCCTGCTCGATGCGGGCATTCGTACGCGACTTGATGTGCTGAGTATGTTCGTTGGTGATGCGGGCTGGGTGCGTGCGCAGTCGCTGACACCGCTGAACACCGATGATCACACGGTCGTGATTTTCAACGCGCCGCGTTATCTGTATGACGTCGGTGATGAACAGGTCGTCGCGCGGGCGACGATGGATCGTATCCTTGCGGCACCACCAGGGGAACCACTGCTTGAAGCACTCAGCATTGTGCGCGGAACGGTGGAGCCTCGACTCCGGGCGCGCGGCCCATATCTCCGGGCGGAGTATCTACTGAAGACCGAAGGCGATGCTGCACTTGACGATGCATGGGAATCGATGTGTGAAGCGCTCGCGGCGGACCCGACGTTCAGCCTGATCGAATCCCGCATGATTCAGATCAGTCAGGGCGTGGATAATGCTCGCGCGATCGCCTGGCTCGATGCGGCGGTCGACGCGGTGCCTGAAAGTCCGCGGTTGTTCAGTGAATATCGCCGTCGTCAACAGGCGGCCGCTGAGAACTGATCAGCCGATCTTCTCGGCCAGGAACGTGTCGACCTGATCGATGTTGATGCGATCCTGTGAGAGTGAGTCGCGATCGCGCACCGTCACCGTCTGATCGTTCAACGTGTCGGAATCAATCGTGAAACAGTACGGCGTGCCGGCTTCATCCATACGTGCGTATCGCTTGCCGATGTTCTGCTTCACATCCATCTGCACCGCGTACTTCGTCCGCAGTGATTCGTAGAGTTTCTGCGCGACCTCCGGCATGCCATCCTTTGCGACAAGCGGGAAGATGGCCGCCTGCGTCGGCGCCACGCGCGGGTCGAACTTCATGTAGACCTTGCTCGGCCGATCCGGATCGGGCGTGAATGCATCGCACAGGATCGCGAGCACACCACGGCTGAGGCCGGCGGCGGGCTCGATGACGTGCGGCAGATACTTCTCGTTGCGTTCCTGATCGAAGTACTCGAGCTTCGTGCCCGCATGTTCCTGATGCTGCTTGAGATCGAAGTCGGTGCGGTGCGCAACGCCTTCAAGCTCACCAAAACCGGGCGATGTGAACGGATAGCGGAATTCGATGTCCGTCGTGCCTTCGCCGACCTTCGCATAGTGAGCGAGTTCATCGGTGTCATGGACGCGAAGCATCAGGCTGTCGTCCTGCAGGCCAACGCTCTTCCACCAGGCCGC
>JBCCFX010000215.1:0-6338 GCA_039029515.1 Planctomycetota bacterium | reverse complement strand
TCTGAGTTTCGTGGCAAGGTCGTGCTGATCTTCTTCTGGATGGGTGGCAATCAGGCCACCGCATCAGAGCTGCGTCACGTCAAGCGCGCGTACACCACGCTGCGCGACGACGGTTTCGAGATCATCGGCGTGTCACTCGATGACACGGTCGAAGAAGCGCAGGCATTCATCCGGCTCAAAGGCATGCCGTGGCATCATGTGGCCGAAGGCGGCGGCTGGGATACACGGCTTGCGAAGGATCTCGAGGTCTTTTCGGTGCCGCAGATGTTCATCGTCGATCACGAGGGCATCTGTGTGTCGGACTCTGTCCGAGGCAGCTCGCTGTTACGCGTCGCGCGACGTGAAGTGAAACGAATCCCGGAAGACACGACGACGACTGATGACGGCCGCGGACAGAATCCGACCGTCGTCCGATCGCTTGAAGATCGACTCGCCAACACCGGGCGGCAATTGGATGACGTGGCAACACCGTACGCAGAACTGCACGCGAAACTGGATACCGCGTTCGATTTGCTCGACTGGCTCAGCCAGCAATATCCACACCCGAAACGAACGCAGCTGATTCGTATTCGATACGGCACAGCGCGCGACCTCATGACTGAGGTTCGACAGGAACTCTTTGTAAACGGCTATCTCAACGACCGAGTCATTGAGATCCCGCCGTATCCGTTCGTCGACGACGACTCCGAACCCGATGCGATGCAGCTCAATGTTGTGCGCGATGCCATCGCGCCGGCCCGGCGATCCATCGAAATTCTCCGCCTCGCCATGTCCGGTACATGGGCCGACGTGCAGACCGTGCGCTCCGATCTTAAGTACATCAACCGACGGCTCGGCTGGAGTCGTGGCGATCTCAATGAACTCACCGGCAAGATCGATGAGGTCGAGCAGATCGTGGGTGCACTGCACACACGCACGCGGACGCCGTGGCTCCGACAACTCGACGAGATCGAGACCGTGCTCGATGGGATGGCCGGCGGTGATGAATCGTTGAAGGTGCGGGCGTCGATCATGGCGGAGCAACTCGCGCACTGCCGGAAGCGACTACCGATCGCCACACGGCGTGCCAGCGTGTACGTCGAAGTTCGCGATACCTACACGACGATGTACGACGATCTTGACGCGATGGTCGCGGCGCTCGTTGATCGCGGCACGATCACCGCGAGCGATGTCGACATGCCGGGCAATCCGTTCAAGGAAGGCGTGAGCCTCGATGCGCGAACACGGATTCAGGTGGACGCCGTGCTTGATCGCGTCGGTACGACGCTGGATCTCATTCGCCGTCGTCTGGGCGCATCGACGGCTGACGTTGAAGCGTTGCGAAGTCGCCTCGCACAGCTTCGGCTGGATGTGCAGGCCGCGCGCGACGCTGGTGCACCGCTCGGCGCTGTCGAAGAGGATTTTCGGACCCTGTGCGACGAGATCCTCACCATGATGGATGATGCACGCTGAGCTGACCGACCGACCATCGACATGACTATCGGTCGTGGTTGAGGCTTACCCGAATCCCCCAGAAGGGCGAGTCCGCGAATAGAACGCCGTGACTACGGCTGTGGCTGGATCGGCGTCGCCGCACATCCGACGATCGATAAAGTCAATTCGCGCCGAGGCGGCGTCGTGCCCAGGGTTCAACGTCACGACGAATCACGCAGCTCGTCGGCCGGATGTCATCGCAAGGGATCGAAAACATGGCGCGCATCGGTGCTCTCCTGGGGGGCATCCTCGCCGGCGCACTTGGCATCTTCCTGTGGTTGCTGCCTGTGCAAGTGCTTGGCTATGAAATTGGCGTGGTCGCATGGGGCATTGGCCTGCTCGTCGGGCTTGGTGTCACGTGGGGTCATCGCGGACGGTCCGGCGGACTGCACGCGGGGATCGTCGCTGTCGCCATCACGGCGTGCGCCGTCGGTGCGAGCATGGTGCTCAGCGTGGAATTGCTCACCATGAAGTCCATCACGATTCCTGTCGCCGGCTGGCCGGCGTACGAGCAGTTCCGCGCCGCGACGACCATCTTCGCCGCGCTCGGGCTTCTCACGGCATACAAGGTCGCAGCCGATGGTCTCGGGGTGGACGACGGCGAATTCTGACCCGAAGACGACCCGCGAGCGTAATCTCCGTCTATCCATTGGTCTGCGGTTCCTGATCACCGTGGATCGTGGACCGGCGGATCTGACAGGCATCCAGCCTCAGGACATGCAGATCGCCGTCGGGCGGCAGGCGGTCTCGACGCTCGGCCAGGTGGGTCATTGCTCGATGAACTTCAAATCGGTGTGCAGCAATCGGTGCCCGTGCGTCGTATGGACCACCGCGGTGTTGCCCGGTATGACGGTGTCATCCCAACCCGCCCGAAAGATTGACCATTATTTCACAGAGTCTGGCCAGCCAGAGTCGGCCAACCGCGTATGAAAGCCTACGATTGGGCGTTTCGCGCACGAAGATCCGGACCATGATTCGGCGTGCAAGAACGTAAGACGCATCGGGTCGGGTCGAAGCGACTTCAAGAGATCAATCGTTCGGATTCGTGGAGCATGCACGCATGACGCAGTCGTCGGCATCATCATCGCGCCGCCAGTCCAGAGGGCCGCTGATCCTGCTGCTGGATTTCTTCAGCAGCGTGCGCATCGGCATTCTCTGGATGGTGCTTCTGTTCCTCTATTCATCGATCGGGTCTGCCGGCGCGCCAATCGGGTACGGCATGTTGAAGCCGCCGTTCCTGCTGAGCCCGGACGCATGGGTCTCCGTTCGCCAGTTGCGCCCGTTCGAAATGACGGAGATGGAATGGTTCCATTGGTGGCCGTTCGATCTGTTGATCCTGCTGACATGCATCAGCCTGACCGTCACGACCATTCGACGCATCCCGTTCAAGCCGGTGAACTACGGCGTCTGGATGATCCACAGTGGCTTGATCATTCTTGCCCTCGGCAGCTTGTTGTACTTTGGCACGAAGGTCGAAGGCGATGCGCCGGTGGCGCGCCGCCGGATTGTCCTGAATCTCCCGGGCGCGAGTCCGGTGGCGATGATCGCCAAGCCGGGCAACCGAGAGATCGTCGGCAACGGCGCATCGGCGTATCGCGTGGAAGTGACGTCGGTTGATCCGAACTGGGAAATCCTGACCGGCGAGCATGCAGGTCAGACCGCGTACTCGGTCATGATGCGGGTTGAATCACCGACGCAGACGTTTGTGCGACAGGTTCTCGCCAACTTCCCGCAGTACACCGAAGACGTTGTCCAGACCGACGATCCTGCACAGCCGATGGCGCGGGCAAAGAACGTCAATCCCGATGGATCGCCGCTCGTTGATACCCAACTGCAGGCGTGGTTGGAATACAACCCGCAGAACGAGTTTTTCGTCATGGACAGTTCGGCGATTTACGTGCGCCGACTGGGCGAGACCGACTGGCGGCATCGGCACATCAAGCACCTTCCGCGTTACAACGACTACGTTCAGCAGATCAGCGATGTCTGGCTTTCGCCGGGCGATGAACTCTCGCCCGATCCGATCAACATTCCGGTGCGCACTGCCAAGGGCGGCGATGCGGTGGGTGATGAACCGATGCGCGTCACCGGCTACCTTCGCTATGCACGCATGAGCGACCGTCACATCCCCGATGAGGAAAATCGTGATCCGGTCGTGACGGTTGAATTGTCAACGTCATCGGGTGAACGCGAGACGTTCGAACTCGCGGCGTTTGACCCGAGCCGCAACACGGTTGAAGGCGGCCAGGTGCAGTTCCGCTGGTTCGATCGCGAAGAAGATTTCGAGCAGGCGCTCAAAGTGCCGACGCTTGATGTGACCGACCCTGAAACCGGACGCACGTTCACGACCACCATCACCGCGGTCGCGTCACAGAATCCGGAGATGCCGTTCCAGCCGGTCGGAGACACCGGAATCGAAGTCCGTGTGCGCTCCTGGGCGGACAACATCCCGACCAACCGAGATGACGGCCCGGCATTGATGTCGGTTGCGATCGTCGAATATCGCATCGACGGTGAAGAGAAAGTGCGCTGGGTCGGGACCGATGCGGCGTTTACCAAGGATCAGCTCGAGAACGGCGAGTTCCCCGGTCCTGATGATCAGGCATTTGATCCGCGCGTCGAAATGACACTGCTCGAAGGTGCAGTGCCGCCGCCCGTGCAGATCGCCGCGGGTCCCGGCGATGAGGATCTTCGGCTGCTCGTGTCTCTGAACGGCGATGTGCCGACCGTTCAGCGTGTATCGATCGGTGAACCACTGGCAATCAACGCGAGCGTCTCCATGACGGTGCGCGAGTATCTGCCGCTGTCGCGACGCGTATCACGCCCCTTCATCGTGCCGCGAGACCAGCGCGACCGTAATGCACTGCGATTCTTCTCCATGATTCAGGTTCACGTGCCCGGCTCGCTGACGAAGGCGCCGATCTGGCTGCCGTTCAATCAGTACGCATGGGATTCCGCGTCCGAATCGTTGTTCCGATTCCCGTACGATCCGGTGCGTGTGGCGATGGAGGATGGCACAACGATCGAATTGCTCTTCTCGCGTTCGAAGCGATCGCTGCCAGCGCCGGTTGCGCTGGACGACTTCCGCCTCGCGACGCACATCGGTGGCTACACCGGGCAGTCCACGACGATCCGTGACTACATCAGCTACGTCTCCTTCAACGATGACGACGCACCGCAAGGCTGGACCGATCTCCGTCCTGTCAGTGTGAACAAGCCGATTGAACACGGCGGTTACTGGTATTTCCAGTCGCAGTGGGATCCGCCGGTTCAGGCACGAGCGCCAGGTGAATTCAGTTCCGCTGGTCTGAATTACACGATTCTCGGCGTGGGCAATCGCAATGGCGTCGTGACGCAGCTGGTCGGATGCTGCATCAGCGTGATCGGCATGATGTTCGCGTTCTACGTGAAACCGGTCATCAAGCGACGCGACCGCGAACGGGTCTACAAAGACGTCATTGCGCGAAAGCAGGCCGAGCGCGAACAGGCGACGGAAGAGGCTGCCATGGCGGTCTCGTCCGGTTCCACCGAGGAGGTGTCATCGTGAAGTGGCTTCGACCAATCCATGTGCTGTGCGCATGCCTTGTGGTACTTGGAATCGTTGGCCAGACGACGGCGCAGGATGCTGCACCCGAAGCGGCACAAGACGCCGCGCCGACGTTCCTCGATCAGGTGGATCTGACTCCGCTCGATGAGGTGGCGGTCTACACGCAGGGTCGACTCAAGTCGTTTGAGTCGTTTGTGCGTGAGCTCATGCAGTTCGTTACCGGTGGGAAGTCCATCGATGGCCATCCGCTCGGTGTGACGTACTTCGATCTCATGTTCCGGTCATCGTTGTACGCGGACAAAGACTTCATCTACGTCAAGATGAAGCTCATGCGGTATGAGATCTCCGATGCGCTGCTGAAGTCCGTGCGCGAAGATATCGACAAGACGGACTTTGCCCGCGTGTCGCCGGGCGTGAATCGCGAGATGATGGAGAATCACTACGCAGACCTGGAAGCGCGCATGGAGATCTTCCGTGACACGGGATTGGTCTCGCCACAGGTTCTGCTCGACCCAACGGTCGATGATGTGCTTCGCCGCATGAGCACCGACCTGATGCGGACCGCGTCGAAGGTGACCGCGTTGGATACCGCGATGTCCATTCGTCGTCCTGACATTCTGCGTGCGAATTTCATGGCCATTGCATCAACGGAATCGGATGACGATCCGTGGTTCGGACCGGATCAGCTTCGCCAGGTCGTGTCGATGCGCGATGCCACGCCCGAAGAACTGGCTGTGATCGATGCGTGGACCGCGTTCTCATCTGCGTGGATGTCGGAGGATGCGGCTGGTGTGAACGCTGCCGCTCGACAACTCGCCGACGCGCTGCCCATGGTCAATCCCGGTGTGTATCCGGAACAAGGGCGACTTGCCGCCGAAAGCTGGTACTTCAAGGCGCCGGCATGGGCAGGCGGTCGCAACATGGTTGGCGTTTGGCTCTATTACGCACTCGCATTCGTGCCGTTGCTGCTCTCGGTCGTGTTCCGCTGGCGCGGCGCGCACTGGATCGGCATGGCAATCTTCCTCGCGGCATTCGCGCTGCACACCGCGGCAATCCTGCTGCGTTGGTATGTCGCGCAGCGATGGCCGAACACCAACATGTTTGAAGCCGTCACGACCGCGGCATGGTTCGGCGGTTGCTTCGCGGTGCTTGCTGAAGCGTTTCTGTGGCGCATGCCATTGCGCGGTTTGATCGCGCTCGGGTCCGCCGGCGCTTCGGCGGTGGCCATGATGGCCGCGAAGTTCATGCCGACGTACCTCAATCCGAACATCAGCAACCGTATGCCAGTGCTGCATGACCTCTGGTTGTACATCCATAC
>JBCCFX010000214.1:0-6350 GCA_039029515.1 Planctomycetota bacterium | reverse complement strand
GGTCGACGCCGGCGTCGACCGCCTCCAGCGCGCGCTGGTAGTGGAAGTGAACATCGGCGACGATCGGGACGCTCGTCTGCTTGAGGATCTCGACGAGAGCTTCGGTGTCCTTCTTCTGCGGGACTGCGACGCGCACGACGTCCGCGCCGGCCTCGGCGAGTCGATTGACCTCCGCGACGCAGGCATCGATGTCGTAGGTGAAGCCGGCGGTCATCGTCTGGACCGTCACCGGTGCATCGCCGCCGATGCGCACGATACCGGTGCGTTCGTTGCCGACGGAAACCTGTCGAGTTGGGCGTCGCGTGGTCATGGTGCTCATTCTAGCTTCGGTACGCTCGGTGAGCGGGATGGTTCGCCTCGCGGTATGATCGCGCCAGGTCTGATTCTGAGCCAGCATGCCGCGTGGGGGCCGTCGGCGGGAGGATTGCCGTGCAGCGAGAGCCGCGTTCGACCGGAGCATTCACTTCGCTCTCGATCATGATGTTCCTGCAGTATGCCGTCTGGGGCATCTGGCTTCCCTATCTCGCCAACTACCTGCAGGCACCGATCGACGATGGTGGTCTGGGCTTCTCAGGCGGTCAGGTCGGCTGGATCCTCGGTCTGGCGGCATCCGTCGGTGCGGTATCCGCGCCGTTTCTTGCCGGTCAGATTGCGGACCGCTTCATCAACGCAGAGCGATATCTCGGCCTGCTGGTGATCATCGGCGGCCTGCTCAAGTTCATCACGGCATACGCGACGGATTTCTCCCCGTTTCTCATTCTGTCGGTCGCGTATTCCGTCGTGTATATGCCGACGCTGGCGCTGACGAATTCGATTGCCTTCGCGCACCTGCGGCGACCCGAAGCGACGTTTCCACTGGTGCGCGTCTGGGGCACGATCGGCTGGATTGTCGCGTCAAACGCATTCCCGCTGATCTGGCTGCAGTCCAACCTGGAATTCACGTCGTTGCCGCCGTTCCTCGCGGGCACGGAACACGCAGATGCGACGGCGCGCATCGTTGACTGTCTGAAGGTCAGCGGCGTGATGTCCGTGGCGTACGGCATCTATGCGATCACGTTGCTCCCCAAGACGCCGCCCAAACCGAATTCCGATGCGCCGGCCGCATTCCTGAAAGCGTTCGGTATGTTGCGTCATCGAGGCTTTCTCGTGTTGACGCTTGCGTCGCTGCCGATCTCCATGATTCACACCGTGTACTTCATCCGAACCGGTCCGTTTCTGGAGAGCATTGGATTTACGAAGGCACACGTCGGGCCGGTGATGTCCGTTGGCCAGATTTCGGAGATCGTCTTCCTCGCCATACTCGGCGTGCTGATTTCCCGGCTTGGGTTTCTCGGTACGCTCGTCCTCGGCTGCGCTGCGTACCTCGGGCGATTCGCGATCTTTGCCATTGCGACGGAAGACCTGCAAGGCGCGGTCATTGCCGCCAATGCGCTGCACGGTCTTTGTTACGGCTGCTTCTACGCCGCGGCGTATATTTTCGTCGAGCGGATCTCGCCGGCGGACATTCGTCACTCCGCGCAGACGGTGTTTGCGGTGATCATTCTCGGGGTCGGTCCGATCCTTGCTGGCTTCTTCAACGCCCATTTCGACCGGTACACGATCACGGTCGGCGACCAGTCGCTGCAGTCGTATTCAGAATTGTGGTGGACGCAGGCGATCATCGCGCTCGCGGTGGGCACGTTCCTGCTGCTGTTCTTCCGATCGAATCTGCCCGACGACGATGTCGGTGCCGATCCGGATGACATGGATGCGAAGGCGGCCGCGATGCAGGAGTGATCATCGCACGCACGCGTGCGGCACGATCATTTCTTTTTCGTGAGAATGTCGTTCAGCAGTTCCTGCATCGAGTTCTTGGCACTCGTCAGTGACTGGCCGCGAATGCCGAGCGGCGATGTCATGCCGAATCCGATCGCGACGTCCATCAGGAATCGCGCGAGCATGTCCGGGCTGGCATCTTTGCGAATCGCGCCGGCATCCTGAAGCGACGTGATTTCGTCGCGGATGAATCCATGCAGTCGATTGAGATGGCGACGCAGCGGTTTGCTGAGTTCAGGCGCAGATTCAACTTCCGACATCGCGTGAATGATGACGCGATACATCCCTTTGCCGCGTCGGTGAGATGCGGGATTGCTCGCGAGCAACGTCTGCAGACGTTCACGTGGGTTGGTGATATCGGAGAGCGCCTCTTCCCAGCCGGTAATGACCTCCTCGCCGACTGCATCGACGAGCGTGACGAAGAGATCGAGCTTGTTCTCGAAATGGCGATAGAGAATCGGCTCGGTGACGCCGGCGGCCTTGGCAAGCTCCGCGGTCGTGGTGCCTCGATAGCCGAATCGACTGAACAGTTCGACGGCGGTTTCGAGGATCTGAAGTCGGCGCTCCGGGGCGCGCAGGCGAGCCATGGTGTCTGTCTCCGGTGGTGCTGTTCGGTATACCACAGTCGCGCGCTATGGTCGACATCACTGCAGGAAGCGCCGTGGTCGATCAGGCGGCTTCAGATGAGTCCGATGACGCATGATCAGGATGCACTGATAGTTCGGCCTTGCCGCCCGGAATCAGCAATTCCTCAATCGGCGTGCCGTTGGGAATCACGTTGCCCTGCATATCGCAGATGTCCGCGATCGGATGTTCCTTCTCGTGCGCCTCGAGCGCTTTCTCGAGTTCGGCCCGCTGCGCATCTTCGACCGTCTTCCAGCCGAGTCGACCGCGACACTTCGGGAAGGTCGAGCAGCCGAGCCACGGGCCACGAGCGCCGCGTCGAAGGTTCAAGGGTGATTCGCATTTCGGGCACGGCAGATCCGTCACGTAAGGCGGCGGCGATGGGTACTTGATCTGATCCTTTTTATCGAGGTTCAGCACGTACTTCACATCGGGATAGTTGACGCTGGCGAGAAACTTCCCGAATCGACCCGTGCGCAGAATCATCGGCGAACCGTCTTCCGGACAGACGATGTTCACCATCTCCGGCAGCAACGGATTCCCGTCACGATCAATCGGGGCGGCGTAATCGCAATCCGGATATGCAGTGCACGATAGGAATCGACCGTTCTTGCCGAATCGATATTCGGTCTTGCTCGCGCATTTCGGGCACTCGAACGGCGCGGGTTGTGTTTCCGCCTTCGCGTGCGTCATGTTCTCCAGCGCATGTTCCAGCGCATCGGAGAACGTGCCGTAGAAGCGATGGAGCATTTCGCGCCAATTGGCTTCCTGCTCGGCGATCTCATCGAGCTCGGATTCCATCTCGCGCGTGTATCCGACATCCATCAGACGCGGGAAGCCTTCGATGAGTTTGTCGGTGACGACCATGCCGAGATCAGTCGCGTAGAACCGTCGGTCGATCTGCTCGACATAGTTGCGCGCCTGAATCACCTTGACGATCGACGCATACGTCGACGGTCGTCCGATCCCTTCAGACTCCAGTGTCTTCACCAGCGAGGCTTCGGTATAGCGCGGCGGCGGATTCGTGAACGTCTGCTGCACACTCAGATCCAACGGTGCGGTCTGCTGACCTTCGCTGACTTCCGGCAGTGTCTGCTCGTCGCTTGCGGTCGGAATGCCGGATACGCGGTAGAACCCATCGAATACAAGCACGCGGCCGTTGCCTTTGAGCACGGCGCCGGTGTCGCGATCGGCGCGACGGAACAGGACTGTGGTTGAGTCCCATTTGGCGGGCGTCATCTGGCAGGCGACGAAGCGATTCCAGATCAGCCGGTACAACTTCGCCTGATCTTCCTTCAACGCCGGTGAAATCTCGTCGGGATGACGCGCCGCGTTGGTGGGTCGGATCGCTTCGTGTGCTTCCTGGGCAGCCTTGTTGCTCGATCCGAATTTGTTCGGCTTCTCAGGCAGGTAGTCATCGCCATGCTTCTTGCCGATGTATTCGCGCACCTGATTGATGGCTTCCGAGGAAAGGTGCACGGAATCGGTACGCATATAGGTGATGAGACCAATCTGGCCTTCACCCGGGATGTTGACGCCTTCGTAGAGTCCCTGGGCGGCGCGCATCGTTCGATCAGCACCAAAGCCGAGCGCGGACGATGCCGCCATCTGCAGCGTTGACGTGATAAACGGCGCGGGCGGACGCGAGGTCGTGCGCTTCACTTCGATGGAATCGACCGCGTAGCGCACGTCGCCGTCGACGGTACCACTGACCGTTCGGTCCCAGCGTGCGGGGCCTTTGCCATCCGGATTTTCTGTCGATGACACCGTGACATCGCGCAAGCCAACGGCTTCGGCGACTTCGGTGACGCGATCGCTCAGATCTGTCGCTTCATCCGCGGTGGTACTGAGATCAAATCGCTTGCCACCAAGCTCGACGAGTTCAGTCTTCAAAGCGCCATGTTCAGCGAGCCATGCATTCTGGCTCTTGATCGTCGGAGACTTGCCACGATCGTCGACCGTTGCCATGAACTCGCGCCACGCATCACCGAGCTTTGGCGCTGCAGCGGGATCCAGACTCAGCCGACCGGTGACCTTCCAGTTTTCGTCCGGCACAAACGCCATGATTTCACGTTCACGTTCGACGATCAGTCGAACGGCGACGGACTGCACACGGCCAGCACTGAGGCCGCGCGCAACCTTCTTCCACAGAAGCGGTGACACCTGATAGCCAACGATGCGATCCAGAATGCGGCGCGCCTGCTGGGCGTTGACCATGCCCTCGTTGATCGTGTGTGGGTTGTCGAAGGCGCGCTGAATCTCAGCGCGGGTGATGGCGTTGAACACCACGCGTTTCGCACGTGATGGTTCGATCTCGAGCAGTTGCGCAAGATGCCACGCAATCGCTTCGCCTTCGCGGTCAAGGTCGGTCGCGAACCAGACGTCCGCGGCGGACTTGGCGATCTTCTTCAAATCGTTGACGACGGTCTTCTTGCCCGGCAGCACTTCATACGACGGTTCGAACTCATTCTCGAGGTCGACACCCGGGACTGGCTGCTTGGACCCCTTCGGCGCCTTCGCGGGGAGATCGCGAATGTGGCCGACCGACGCCTCGACGACGTAGTCGGAACCAAGGTACTTGTTGATCGTCTTGGCCTTCGCGGGCGATTCGACGATCACCAGATGCTTATTGGCGACGTCTGCAGCAGACCGCTTGGAGGATCGTCGGGTGGACGAACCTTTCTTCTTCGTGGTCTTCTTCTTGGATCCGGACGCGGATTTGGCCATTGGTGTTCCGATCGCTATCGGTCGTTGCTTCGCCGGGGTTGAGTTACTCCTCAGTGCGAAGTCAGACGAACCCGATGCGGCGGTATTCAATCGTGCGCGGGGAGGCTGTCAAGCACCCGACCGACGACTTTTGGCATTCTGAGGCCCTCAGGACACCCTAATCGGTCCGTCGGCGCCACCCTGATTCAGTTGCGCAAAACACTGTGATGCAATGGCTTGCGTGTCGTTGTGTTCGGCGTCAAACCACATGGAATCAGGAATATGTCGAAATCGTCGCAGCCACGTCCGCTGTTGCTTCCCAAGCCGGCGGGTCCGAATCTTGATGTCCTCAAGTGCTTCGTCGAGCAATTGGCCGCCTTCGAGGTGATCCAGAAGCTGTGCGTATCCCAGCGCCGCCCGGGCCTGGGAGCCCAGTTCAACCGACGCCTGCAGGCCGCGAACCTCGTCGAGCCAGCCTGCATCCATCATGGATCGGACCCGTGCGTTGATTCGCCGGTTGATCGCCTCGACGCTGTACTCGAGGCCGATGAGCCTGACATCCGACCGGGGCGCGGCGGCCTGCCATTCCTGCTGCCAGACTGAGATGGGACGACCTGTCGTGCGAAAGACCTCAACCGCGCGAATCGTGCGCCGTCGATCGTTGGGGTGAATGCGCGAGGCGGCGTCGGGATCGACGCGTTCGAGTTCGGCACGAAGATCAATGGCATCGGTCGCCTGCAACGCCTCGCGCACAAGGGCGTCTGGTTGAGGTCCATCGAACAGGCCGAACAGCAATGCCTGGATGTACAGATTCGTCCCGCCAACCACGATCGGCCAGCGGTCGCGCCGACGGATGTCGCTGATCACGTCCTCGGCCTGTCGCAACCAGTCATCGACCGTGAACCCATCGTCGGAGGCATCGACAAGATCAACGAGATGGTGGGGGACGCGGGCGCGCTCGGCCGGCGACGGCTTCGCCGTGCCGATGTCCATGCCGCGATAGACCTGCATCGAGTCTGCGCTAAGACACTCACCGCCGCCAGGCAGACGTTCGGCGAGTTCGATCGCCAGTGCCGTCTTCCCGGCTGCGGTCGGTCCGACGATCAACACGATGGGACGCTCGGTGGTCACGGCTGCAGAAGATCGCAGGCCATCGCGCGTGTTGCAAGACGCTATGATCGCCGTCCCGTTTCAGGAGCTTGTGC
>JBCCFX010000213.1:0-6375 GCA_039029515.1 Planctomycetota bacterium | reverse complement strand
TGGAGGCGGCGATTGGGCCGAAGACGCGCCTGATCGTTGTGGATCATGTCACGTCGCCGACAGCATTCATCCTGCCGATCCACGCGATTGTGGACCGTGCCCGCGAGAAGGGGATCGATGTCCTTGTCGATGGTGCTCACGCACCGGGCATGCTCGACCTGAATCTGGATGATCTCAATGCCGCGTACTACGTCGGCAACCTTCATAAATGGGTCGGAGCACCGCGCGGCGCAGCCTTTCTGCGGGTCTCCCCGGATCGGCAACAGGGGATTCATCCCACGACGATCAGCCATTTTCTGGATCAGGGCTTCACCCAGGAATTCGACTGGCAGGGCACTCGTGACATCAGCCCATGGCTCTGTACCTCGACGGCGATCGATGTCATGGCCGAGGTTGGCTGGGATCGCATCCGTCAGCACAACCATGCGTTGGCCGTCTGGGTCGGCGATCTCTTGTGTCGACGATGGGATGTCGCGCCGATCTCGCCACCAGATGGCAGCATGATCGGCTCGATGGTGACCGTACCGCTGCCGGACGGCTTTGATCAGTGGGCGGTACCGGAAGCACTGTCTGCGTATCTCTCAGCGACCCATTCCTTCGAGGTGCCGATCGTCGATTGGGCCGGCAGGCGATGGCTCCGAGCGAGTTGTCAGATCTACAATCGACCGCAGGAGTACGAGCATCTTGCCGATGTCATGCTGTCACTGGCGCATCGAGATCCGGTGACCGATGCCGTGATCGCGTCTCAGCCCCTCGATTAACCCTGAGCATCCCAGCGATGAAGCAAGTGCAACAGAGACGTCGAATGATGAGCGTGGCGAGCGCCATGCTGCTCGCATGCATGGTCGCGTCTGGTTGCGGCTCAGACGGTACGGACGACAACGCGCCGATGCCCGATGACGCGCAGGCCTCTGCGGTCAAGCCTGACGCTGCGGTTGAGCAGGCGATTGAGCCGGGCCAACGGGTGCCGGTGCCACCATCGTTTGACGCTTTTGACGACGCGACGGTTGCTCATATGAAGGAGTCGATCAACGCGGTCCGAACATCGCCGCAGCGCCCCGAAGGATGGTCACGGTTGGGCATGGTCTATCACGCCAATCAATTGCTCGATTTGGCGCAGGCGTGTTACGACCAGGCCCTTCGCTTGCGCCCGAACGCGGCGCGACCCATGTACTACAGCGCGATCCTGTCGCACGAACGTGGCGATACGCCGAGCGCCATTACCATTGGGAAGCGCGTTCGAGCGGCGGCGCCCACGTATGTCCCGGCGCAGTGTCGTCTTGCCGAATGGCACTATGAAGTTGGCGGCTTTGATGAAGCATTGGTCGTCTATGAATCAGTGCTGGCTCGTGCGCCGAAGTTCGGTGAAGCGGTGCGCGGTCGCGCCCGCATTCTGATCCAACGACGTGCATGGGATGAGGTCATCTCATCGTTGGTCGCGTATCTTGAGACCAACGACGATGATGGCTATGCGCGCAACCTGCTGGCCACTGCATACCGAGGGCGCGGCGATGCCGGGCCTGATGCCGAAGGCATGGTGGGGACGGTGAGCGCGACGGCGTCACCGATCCATGATCCATGGCTCGAAGAGATGATGCTCGAGCGTCGTGGAGTGCGGCAGGACGTGAAGCGGGCAGATCGGATGATCGAAGAAGGCAAGCTGGACGAAGCGTTTGCCCTCTTCGATCAGTTGTATGAAAACGCGCCGGATGACACCACGGTGCTGGCGCACATGCACCGCGCCTATCGAAACGTCGGACGAACGGCCGAAGCGCTCCCGTTGATTGAGCGTGCCGTTTCGCTTCGCCCAACGTTTCATATGCTGCACATCTATCATGCAGGTACGCTGCTGGAACTCGCCCGCGCGGCGTCGCCCGCAGAACGAACCGAGTTGATTGAGCGCGCGATCGCAAGCGCCGAACGCGCATGTGCCTTGCGACCAACCTACGCGTATGCCCACGTGATGCTGAGCGATGCGTTGTTTCAGGCCGGGCGGATAGATGATGCGGCCACGGCGGCGTACGACGGCGCGAAACTCGAACGAACGGCGCCGGCGCTGTATCGCAGTGCTGCAATACGGCTCGTCGAAGCCAAACGATGGGCGGAAGTCATCGAGATGGCGAGCGAACTCAATCGTCTCGAACCTGATGATCCCGGAACGCTCTACCTGCTCGGCGGCGCACTGGCCAACAATGGCGATTCGGATGCGGCCATGACGGTCCTTCGGAAGGCCGCAGGACTCGCCCCGGACAATGAACAGATTCGCAACGCGCTGACCCAGCTTGAGAATGCGGAGAACAACGGATGACGTATGCACGACGGGCGATGATCGGCAGCGCGCTCTCAATTGCCGGCTTGCTCACTGTCGTTGGCTGCACGAAAGAGCAGGACGATACGCCACCGAGGGATCCGACGCCTACGACCGACGCGCAGTCGACGGCAGCGCAGCCATCGACCGCGCCGGCGACATGGTTCATCGACCGTGCCGCCGACCTCGGGATTGACTTCATGCATCAATCCGGGCATCGCGAGACGTTTTACACACCTGAGATCGTGTGTGGCGGCGCGGCATTGCTCGACATCAACAACGATGGTTGGCTGGACATCTATCTTGTTCAGAGCGGTTCCATTGATGGCGGCCCGTCACCTGATGTGATGAACCGACTCTATCGCAATCGCGGCGATGGGACGTTTGAAGACGTTACTGCGGAATCCGGCGCCGGCGATACCGGATACGGCGTGATGGCTGCCGCGGGGGATTACGACAACGACGGCGACGTCGATCTGTATGTCGTCAACGTCGGTCCCAACGTCCTGCTTCGGAACGATGGCGATGGGCGATTCGAACCGGTTGAAGGTGACGGCAATGCGGCGGATGACGGCTTCGGCAGCACGGCAGCGTTCTTTGATTACGACCATGATGGCGATCTTGACCTCTTCAGCGTCAACTACCTGGTCTGGTCCGCCGATCGCGAACTGTCGTGCTTCGATGCATTCGGTCATCCGGACTACTGTGATCCGTCAAGCTACGATGCGCCGGCATTCGATCGGCTCTACCGCAACAACGGCGATGGAACCTTCAGTGACGTCTCGGAGACCGCCGGCATAGCCTCGGCGCCGGGCACCGGTCTTGGGATCGTCTGTGGCGATTTCACCGGAAATGGCTGGCCTGACGTGTTCATTGCGAACGACGGGCGAAATGACCATCTCTGGGTCAATCACGGTGACGGGACGTTTACCGAAGAAGCGATGCAGCGTGGATGCGCCATTGATCTCTCCGGGCACGCGAAAGCAGGCATGGGCGTGACGGCGGGCGACATTGATGACGATGGCGATCTGGATGTTCTCGTCTGCAACCTGCAGCGCGAAACGGATTCACTCTTCGAAAACGAAAACGGTCAGTTCCTCGATATCACCACGACGGTTGGACTTGGTTCCATCAGCCGTGCGTTTACGCGCTTCGGGCTCGGCTGGGTTGACTTCAACAACGATGGCACGTTAGACCTCTATGCCGCCAACGGTCGGGTGGCCACGACGCGGAACGTCCATAGCGAGACCGATGCATTCGCAGAGCCAAACCTGGTGTTTGCGGGGTCGCCGGGACCGCGTTTCACGGAAGTAAAGCCTCGCGGTGGCACACCTGAACCGCTGGTCGCGACAAGTCGTGGTGCAGCATTCGGCGACTTGAACAACGATGGTGGAATTGACATCGTGGTTGCCAATCGCGATGCAGCGCCGTACGTGCTTCAGAATCGCGCGGCAGCGTCGGATCACTGGCTTTTGTGTCGGGTGATCGAATCAAACCGCCGCCACGCCATTGGCGCGATTGTCACCCTTGCGGTCGGTGAACGGACGCTTCGTCGAGATGTGCGTCGCGCCTACAGCTATTGTGCTTCCAACGATCCTCGCGTTCACTTCGGGCTTGGGGCCACAACAGACGTTGCTTCAATCGACGTCAAGTGGGTCGACGGCACAACCGAACGTTTCGAGGTGGGTGGTGTTGATCAGGTCATGACCCTGGTCCGCGGCTCGGGCACGATCATCCCGGAATGACGACTGGTGCCAGAGCAATCCATCGTCAGGTCTGCGTGACAAAAAGAAAACCGGCCCGCCGAAGCGGGCCGGTTGGCAGAAGCTCAGATCTTCGACCGTTTGAGCTCAAACGTCGGGGCTGAATTAGCCGCGACGACGACGACCGCGACCAGCGAAACCAGCAGCGCCGAGGAGGGCGAGGCCAGCCGGGGCCGGGATCAGCACCTGGATGAACAGGGTACCCTGAAGGATTTCAGCGTCCTGCGTGGCGCCACTGTCACCAAACGGATCATCGAATGTCTCAAAGAATTCGATTTCGAGAATGCCGTCAGCAAGCGCGATGTCCGGGATACCGGCGTCCGCGAGCTTCAGGATACCACCGGACGAGAACGCGCCCGTACCCGGGGTGCTGAACGTCGTACCAGCTGCCGGGGTCACGGTGACGCCGGTGGCTGCACCGAGAACATCGGTGAACGCAAAGGTTGCTTCGTTCTGCCAGCTTGCACCATCACCGATGGTACCGCCGGACTGAAGCGTGAGGCCCCAGCCGATGCCGGTGACCACGGCGCCAGCGCCGAGGTTCAGGCTAACGACGGAGTTCAGGGCCGAACCCTGAGCACCGAAGCTCTGGAAACCAGTAATGTCAACTTCGATCACGTCGCCCGTTGCGAATGCGTCAGTCGCGAAAAACGCGGCAGCCGCTGCCGGGGCGATAAGAAGATTCACCTTCTTCATGGCTTTCTTCAGCCTCCTTGATTCCTAGGATATTTAGAGCCTTGCCTTCAGAGAGAGCGTGTACACCCACGTGAACACGCAGAGAGAGCGATACGTATATTCAAGATCGTGGGGGAGTTGATGTGGAGCCGGAGTGGTCTTCCAGGCCCACGCTTCCTTCCTCGATCCTCAAATCAACTTGACCGGGTGCCAGAACAAGACACCCACATCACCGTTACCGGCGATGCTCTCTCGCTTCAATGTGCGTCAGCAATCAGGACGCGTTCAACGATTCAGAGGCTCGTTCAACGAGCTTCTGGTCGCGCCCTCTCTCTTTGATGCCGCCCCGTTCAGGGGAGTAGCATCCCCGCTATGGGCTAAACCCACAGCGGCACGTCACTAAGGTGCCCGAGTTTGGTCGATGTGTCAAGACTCTGGTTTGGAGAAACATGCATTTCTCACGGCCGGCGTACCAGAATTCCATTGTCGCCATGGGACGTCGAGACCCGGAATGGAGCTTTGTCGGGTGCCACGCCTGTTCAGGTGACCCGGTTTGACACCACAGCCTTTCCCAATCTGACCGTCATTGACTGAGCGCTACGGGTGAAAAAATACAGAGAACGCAGTCTCCTGGGGCCGGCAAACACCGCAGTTTGACACCGCCATCATTGGCCCGGCTCCCTGTGCTCGGCCACCAGCGAAACGTGGAACCGAGGGCAGGATGCGGCACCCACCGGCCTGTGGCACCCATCAGGTTGCCTGAGGATGCGTGTACGACTGGCTACTCGCCGCATGGTCCGAATGAGTTGATGACGACCAGCAGATCATCGAGGTTGACGACTCCATTGCCGAAGATGCCGTTCTCGAGGATCGGAGCGACATCGCAGTCCGGATTCTGAGTCGTCATCGCGTCGAGTACGGTCACGATGTCTCCGATGTTGACCACGCCGTTCCCGAGCGTGCCGTCAGGCTGGACCGGAGAGCAATCTGCGGGGCAGTTCGCCTGGAGGCACTCATCCGGTACGCCATTCATGTCGGCGTCGAACGATGGACCGAGCGCGTCATAACTGATCGAGGCGATGACGTACGATTCCGAGTCGACACAGCCGTTCGGATTCACGTTCTGGGTCGTGATCATGGCGATCTCAACCGGTCCGTCGTTGACGAACGGCGCGAAGACACTTGCCGGAATCGTGATGCTGTCATTGTCCATGCCGCAATACGACGTCTGGAAGTCAAACAGCGGGCTGATGAAGACATCGTTGATGAACAGGGACATCTGCTCAGACACGGCGTTGAAGTCGCCTGAGACCGCGAAGTCCAGCGTCACGTCGCCAATCACGGGCGGCAGATCATGAAGCGTCCACGTCTGCGGACTGAAGTGTCCGATTGGCGTCAGCACCTCAGACGTGTCTTCATACACTTGCTCAAAGTCACACGAATCTGGCAACCCGTTGCCATTGCAGTCCGGCGTGGTGCCTTGGGCGAGATACTCAACCTGAATCGAAACGGCTGCATTCGCACATTCCGATGCATCGACCTGACTGGACGATGACAACGTCACATTGATATCAGGACCGAGTCCGAGCGCAGTGTTGAAGACCGACGGCTGGACAAAGAAGTCTTCGG
>JBCCFX010000212.1:0-6383 GCA_039029515.1 Planctomycetota bacterium | reverse complement strand
TGTCTGCGCTGGTGATGAATGCGCTGGTGTCGGTGCTGATGCCGTCCCGCGTTGCAGGCACGCCGTAACGGCGATGTTGCGTAACCAGCGCTGACGCCAATCCGCTCGCGCCTGCAGCGTTTTCGCCGGGAATCGTTCCTTCAAGACCGGCGGTTCATCGAAGCGATCCGCGTCGGTCAACACGCGCGAAGGACATTCGAGCAATCCCCAGCCGATGGGCAACTCCGCCGCTTTGATCATGCCGCGCGGCGCGGCGATGTACAGGCTGTCGGCGAGCTGATACTGATGCATCAGGCAGAATTTGGTTTCACCGTGCAGTTGGCGATCGATCGCGCGAAGGCGACGAAGCACGTCGTGATACGACGGTAACGTGCTCGCATGAAAGTCCCATTCCTCACATTCAGGGAAGAGCGCCGATTCGCTGCGCCGAAGCTCAGGCTCCCACCGCTTGATCTGCTGCTCTTCGATGGCGACCCGAATCCTGTGTAACTCGGTTCGATGCCGGAGGAGCGCATCGCGGCTTTGCCGATCGCGGAGAAAATCCGCTCGGGACTGCTTGCACTCGATGATGATGACGCGAGCCGGCACACGGCCGGGCGGTCGACCTCGTCCGGGCACGATCGGCGGCCGATCCACATATCCAGCGACATCAACACGATACCGTCCGATGGGCCCCTGAACCTCGTCTGCAATAGCGAGGCTGCCGGCCCGCTTCAGGAACTCACGAGCAAGTTGTTTGAGCCGACGATGGGCGAGCGTTTCCATTGCAAGTATTCTGCCCGCTCTACGTTGAGGATTGAAGCGTCTTTTCGGGGCATCGTCCGCCCTGACGCCTCAACCCCAACTTTCCCATGGATCACGGCTGCTTCAACGCGCCGTGAGACCTCTCTGGAGACGACGCAGCCATGGCCGACCTCGCCGACGTGTTCCAACGACTCGAGAAGCTCGAGCGCGATCTCACCTGCGAACGACGGCGGACTCGACGATACCGATCCGTCGCATGCGTGCTCCTCGCCACCGTCCTCACCGGGGTGATGCTCGCCGCGGCGAACGCACCGCAGGATGAAGAACCGGCACCACCTGCCGCTCGCGATGCACGCTTCGGCACCATCCAGGCGCAGCGAATTGAACTGGTCGACAGTGCCGGCAACCTCATCATGCTCGCCTCGGGCAGCCCGAGTGGCGCAACGCTCGACTTCTGGACGGCTCAAGGCGCCAACACGATGCGCCTGACCAACAACAACCATGGCGGCGACTTCACGATGTGGAATCGCCAGGGCATTTCATTGTTCAGCGCCTTTGCGACAGCCAATGGTGGCGAGGTCGGACTCTGGAGTGACACCGGTGAGCAGGCACTCCGCGCATCATGCGAATCGTCTGGCGGCCGCGTTGAAATTCGCGATGCCACTGAACGCACGGTCGTTGCCGCCGGCAGCCGACCCAATGGCGGCGTGTTGAGCGTCTTCGACACGGAAGGCCAGGCGGTCGTGACTTCACGCGTGAACGATCATGGTGGCGAGATCGTGGTGAACGCGCAGGACGGCGCGGTGAGCGGACTGCTGCACGCCCGCGATACCGGCGGGTCGATGACGATTCATAATCGCAACGGCGTTGACATCGTGCAGATGGCCGCCGATCCAACGGGCAACGGCAGCGCGGTCCTGAGCTCCTCGCTCGGCGACACACGAATCCGACAGTCGGCGTCCGGCAATCGTGGCACCATCTCAGTTGGCAACTCAGCCAGCCGGGACGTTGTGACACTGTCATCCGACGACATGGGTTGCGGTCGCATGCAGATTGGCAATGAGACCGGTGAAGTCGTGCTGTCCGCACAAGGCGTCAAGGATCAGGGTTCCACGCTGGAACTCGCGAACGCCCGTGGCAAGCGACTGTTCGTCGTCGGTGCCGATGACAATGGCGCTGTGTTCAACGTGCTCAACAAGTACGGCGTCCCGGTGGTCATCGCCGGTTCAGCCGAAGATGGACGTTCCGGTGCGGTCACCGTCCGGAATGGACGCGGCCTTGACGTTGTCTATATGGGTGGCGTCGAAGACGAGAATGGACAGATCACCGTCTGGAACGCTGAGAATCAGCGCGGTCGAGATCTTAAGCCGTTGCCGTAACACGGCGCACCGTTCGCGCATCGGAGTTGGCGATCGTCAGGTCATGATGTCGATGCGCAAATTGTGGGCAGCGCATCGCACATGGATCACGTCCGATAATGAAGTCGCGCACAAAGCGGCGCGAATTCCGTTGGCGATGCGCCGGCACACGCTAGACTTCATACACGAGTGACGAGTTCAATTCGAACCGCGCACCCGTGTGAACGACATTGCATGACTGACGCCACGCCGCAACACATCCGCCTTGTCGGCGCTGACGACGATGTTCTTGCGCAATGGGCTCGCGCGCGACAAGCGCGGGAAGCCATCCTTGCTGAAAATCATCGAGCCGCAGCGCAGCAGGGCCTCGAACCCACCGATCCTCGGTGGGTCTTTGCCGTGCGCGTGCGTCGATCGCTTCAGGGCAGCACGTTGACACCGGATCGGCGCGAGCACCTCCACCGCGAAGCAGCACGAATGGGCATTCGACCGTTTGATGCGACGATGATCATCGCGATTGTGCAGGACCGCGCACGTCGTGGTGAGGATCTCGGATCCGCTGTGTCCACGCTCACACTGCTCGATACGCCAGACGAACCGATCTCACGTGCTCGCGACATCTGGCGTTGGGGTGTGGCCATCGCGCTGGCAATCGTGGCGAACATCTTCCTCGCATGGTGGCTCGGGCTGTTCTGAGTTCAGTCGTCGTCGTCTGCCGCGAGCGCGGATTCGACCGACCGCAGCATGATCTCACCGTGGTCGCCGCGCTCGGCGAGTTCGAGTTCCATCAGTGCCTGCAACGCGGCTTTCTGCTCCGCCTGCTTCTTGGACGGTCCCCAGGCGGACTCAAAACGCTGCGCACCAATCTCCACACAGACTTCGAAACACTTGCTGTGGTCCGGCCCCTGCTCGTCGAGCATGATGTACTGCGGTGCCTGACAGAACATCTGCTGCGCGGCCTGCTGCAGCGCAGACTTGAAGTTTGAATGGTGATCTGAGCGTGCTGCACGTTCGATGCGTGGCTGAAGATCACGCAGGATGAACTCGCGGGCGACTTCGTATCCACCATCGAGATACACCGCGCCGATCAACGCTTCATACACCGCCGCGACAACTGACGACGGCAATGAAGCCCGACTCGTCATGCCCTTGCCGAGTCGAAGCAACTCGCCAAGCTCCATATCGCGAGCGACCTCGGCGCAGACCTTTCGGCTGACGACCGCGGACTTGATTTTCGTCAGTTCCCCTTCGAGCAGATCGTGGTACGTCGCGAAGAGATGCTCACACACGACAGCGCCAAGGATCGCATCGCCGAGGAATTCCATACGCTCATTGGATTCGAGACGGAACTCGACCAACGACGCATGCGTGAGCGCGTGCACCAGGAGATCGGTATCCTCGAACGTATAGCCCAGAACCTTCTGGGCGTGCTTGATGTCGTCACGGTTCATGGACGCAGCACCATTGCGAACGGACCACATTCGACGTGCATCACCTCGGCACGAGGTCATCGTCGGAACGCGGCGAATCCCGAAACTGGTCCGGAGCCAATGGGCGGGCCTGGGTGACGTTGCCAGAACGGCCAACGGCAGCGAGACTCGACCAACAGGAGCGGACAACGCTCCCACGGACCACTGGATATCGTATCGGCCTGCGGATCGCCGCTCTACGGTCAATTCTGAGGCTGGATCGTGAATTCGGGGCCGATTTCCCGCGAGCGACGGAAAACTGCTATCATGCTCGGCTCGCTGTCCCGGGCCCCGCAGGGCGCCCCCAGCATTCGCGAAGAATCCTGATCAGGACTCCTGCCATGGCCGTTCATTACCCACGTCGAAAGAGTAACGTCAAGCGACGCCGTCAGCTCGGGTTCCGTGCTCGCATGAAGACCCGTCTCGGCCGCAAGATGATCAATCGCAAGCGCCGCGCCGGCCGCCGCCTGACGCCCTTCGACTGATCCAGACGCCCTTCGACTACTTCCAATATCGCAGCACGGTCTCGACCTGCCAGGCGATCGGTGCGTTCCCGTCCAGCCGGAGATCGGCCAGGGCACGGTACGTCGGTGCACGCTCTGCGAGCACGTTGCCGATCTCCGCCACCGGATCCGCCCCCGTCAGCGATGGTCGATCGCCGCGATGAGCATCCAGCCGATCGGTGAGCGTCCGGAGCGAACATTCGAGATAGACGAGGCGCAGCTGATCCGCTGACGAGGTCGCCTGCAGCGCATCGAACGCTTCCCGGATCATGGGTGTTCCACCACCCAGCGCGAGAATGCGCGCTGCGATCGCAGGCTCATCGCCAGACTCGTTGAGCCACGCCTGCAGCGCTGACCATTCTGCATCGCGCCACGCCTGCTCACCGCGAGCCGCAAAAACGTCGGAAACCGAGGCTTCCGGACATAGCGTTAACGCACGGTCGTCAAGGTCGTCAAACGTGCAGTCCATTGCGGATGCAAGACAACGCCCGAGGGTGGACTTTCCACTCCCGCGCGGTCCGATCAAGACAAGTTGATGTCTGTGAGCCGGCATCTGGTCCGGCACATCCTCTGTTTACGCAGCGCGACGAGTTCGCGACTGGCCAAGGAATCGTACCAGTCGGGCGCGATCGTCATCGCTCTGGAACGCATCGAACTGCACCGCCATGCGGCGCGGCCCGGGATCATCCAGATCGTCGTTCACCCAGACAACGGTTCCGCGTGCATCGACCGATGCTTCGAGTCCCGGCAGGTCGATTTCGACGCACACATTCGCCCCCGGATCCACCGGCTCATCGAGTTCGAGGCGGATCCCGCTCGAGCTCACATCGTAGATATGGCCTTCGAGCTTCTCGTGATCATCACCGTCCTGGTGCAGCCGAATCTCCGAATACATCGGCGGGACGGCAACGCGTTCGGCGACACGACGATTGAAAGTGTTGTCCTGGGACATGGCTGACCTCGTGTGATGATGATCGGCAAGCTGCCAGAAGGAGACAGCCGGCCTGATTCACTATCGGTCAGGGGCATATCGGACTTGAAATGGGGCTGAGGAATCCGGTCAGTTCGATCGGTGATCGATCACGGTCGACCGGGCGATGAGCTGGATATTCAGGCCATCGATGGAGATGCCGAGGCGTTCCTCGATCTCGCGAATGACATTGGGGCAGATGCCCTGCATCAGACGCTCACCAAGCTCATTGGGGACGTCCCGCAACTCTGAAGAGTCACCCATACGGATATGCAGGTGCGGTGACGTGTCCGCGTCGTACCTCGCCTTGCCATCTGTCGTCGGAAGTCGACGTACCAGGCCTGCATCACAAAATGCTTCGAGCGTGTTGTAGACCGTGGCGAGACTCATTTTCTCGGCCTGCTGTCCAACCATGTGGTGCAGGTCTTCGGCGGTCGGATGCTTTTTCGTCGCACGCAATGCATCAAACAGCGCGATCCGTTGCGCGGTGCAACGAAGCCCGTGTTCTGCCAGCATGTCGCGTGTCGTCGAATCCATGGCGTGCTTCCCCGCTGCCTTCCTCGTACCGACCCTCGATGGAGAATAGTAGCCCGCCGGACGAGCGAGGCCAGTTCTCTCCGGCACGAAGAGTCGATTGAGAACCAAAATCAGCCGCACCGCCCTATCCTGTTGCCCATGCCGCCTGATGTGTTTCGATCTGATGATCCCGCCCTGCTTGCCCCGCTTGACGGCAAAACCGTCGCGATCCTTGGCTATGGGAACCAGGGACGAGCACATGCGCTGAATCTGCGTGATTCCGGGACCACGGTGATCATCGGCACAGCTCCGGATCGGCGGGGTGCGGCACGAGCCCGTGAAGACGGCTATGAGACGCTCCACCTCGCTGAAGCCGCCGCACGGTGCGACCTGGCCATCATCGGCCTGCCAGACGAGTCGCACGCGACCGTGCTCCCTGAAGATGTCTTCCCATTCCTTCGTCCATCTGCGACCATTGGATTCCTGCATGGGTTCAGCCTGCACTACGGCCACGTCACGCCACCGGCGTCCGTAGGCGTCATTCTCGTCGCACCGAAGGGACCGGGCACCACGTTGCGTGAGCGCTTTCTCCGCGGCGAGGGCATTCCGGCGCTCATCGCCGTCCATCGCGACAACCGTGACTCGAATGCAATGGACCTCGTCCGCGCATGGGGCGCGGGGATCGGCTGCGCGTACGCGGGGTTGCTTGAGACGACGTTTGCCGAAGAAACGGAGACCGACCTGTTCGGTGAGCAGGCGGTCCTCTGCGGCGGCGCCACCGAACTCGTGGTTGCGGGATTTGAGACGCTGGTGGAAGCCGGCT
>JBCCFX010000211.1:0-6428 GCA_039029515.1 Planctomycetota bacterium | reverse complement strand
CGTACATCGATCGCCTGAACGATGCTGGTTTGCGGTTCTCCGGCCGACACCCGAAACATCCGATCATGCAGGTGCTGGAGTTGCCCGCAGCGGCTCATCCGTTCTTTGTCGCGGCCCAGTTCCATCCTGAGCTCACCAGCAGGCCATTGCTTCCGCAGCCGTTGTTCATGGGGCTGATTGCCCAGGCGATTGCGCACAAGGATTCGTCATACCGCGACTCCGGACCATCGCGCTGGATTCGCCGCCCGGATGCCGATGCGTCTCCGAAGTCGTCCTCCCCACGCCAGTCTGTGGGCGCATAAGCGGACATCTCGGTGTGATTTACGAGACGCCATGCGGGCAAACGTCACCTGAACAGGGTGAAGTGACCGGAATCTTCGGTGCAATCCTCAAAGTCACGGCCGGTAAGTGCCGATGCCTCTCCTGACAACGTGGTCTGGGAATCGACCCGGGGGTTGATTCTCGATGTGCCCTGAATGCCGCCACCAACACGTTCCCCTGATGGAGAATGCCGTACCTGGCCTTTGCGCCGCGTGCGGAGATCGTGTGGCACTCTGAGGCACAACACAATGATGACCGCCGTTTCGACCCAGACGAAGAAACAGCCCCTTCCGACCGCTCCGATCCAGTTGGCGATCGCGATGCCGAGTTCGTCGGAAGCCGCAAACCTTGAAGATACGCTCACCCGACTCGGATATGGCGTCACGGCCATCCTGAACCAGGCGGATGAGGTTGTTGAGCACGCACGGTCCTCGCGACCGGATGCGCTGCTCATTGATATGTCCCTGCGATCCAGTGACGGACGGACCGCTGCTGCAGTCATCGGTGGCCGCTTTGGCATGCCGGTGATCGGCGTGGCGAATGACTCGGCGCAGGCCCCGCTCGACGACGCCGTCAAGGCGCAGGTCTATGGCTTCCTCCGACTCCCGGTCTCGCCTGAACAGATTCAGGCAACGATCGTGACGAGTTGGGCGCGGTACGTGGACCAGGTTGAGCAGCACGTGGAAATCGTCACCCTCAAGCAACGCCTTGAAGATCGGAAAATCATCGAGCAAGCGAAGTGGGTGATTGTCGAACGACGAAATATGCCCGAACCCGAAGCCATGCGATTGCTTCAGCGACAGGCGCGCAATGATCGGCGCAAGTTGGTTGATGTTGCCCGATCGCTGGTGGAGACCGCGAATCTCTTCGGGGCGGAGCAGGACTGAGATTTGAGATCAGACGCTGCCGGGAACGGCGTCTGATTCCCAGTTGCCTGGGGAAAGATGTAACGGCCGTGCGGCGGACTTCCGTCGTACGGCCGGTTTTCGTTCCCAGGCGTGATCACAATGTCTTCCAAGGGCCATCTGCCGTCAGCCGAGGTCCGCTGCCCCTTGACCGCCACTCGGCCGCGCGTAGACTAGGTCGCTTCCCCGGCGATATAGCTCAGCTGGTTAGAGCGAGGGATTCATAAACCCTAGGTCGGTGGTTCGAGTCCACCTATCGCCACTTTCACGAGACCGCCGGCATCCACGCCGGCGGTTCGTCGTTTTGACTGCGGGCATGCAAACTTCAGTCGAAGGCGACCGTCACGGTCGGGATGATGGCATCGACCAGTTCAAGCGAGGTCTGGAATCGGAAGTCGCTGCCCGTCACGTGACGTTCCGCATGGAAGATCCGGAGTTCGTACGGTTCGCCATCGACGAGTCCGGCCACGCGATCCATATCGATCGTCTGCGTCTCGGGATTGTGGATCCCGCCGATGTCGATGACAAGTGTTCCATTCACGTACACCCAGACATCATCATCGCCCGCGAACGTGAACGTCTGGCTCGCACCCTGTTCGTAGGTGAACACCGTGCGGAGCTCGGTCGTGAAGTGGTAGTTGTGACCGTAGGATTCGTAATTGCCGAAAAGCTCATCATCGATCGGAAAGAAGCCGCCGCGCGAGATGTACAGCGGATCATCCGCGCTATCGAAGACATACGTGCCATCAGTCTGTCGATGGAGCGTGAGCGTCTTGCTCGTGGCGATGTTCACGCCGGGAATATCGCGGTACCACTGATCGAATGCAGCGGCGGATGTCAGGATCTGGTCGGTCGATGGCTGGAGATTGCCGGCGGTGTCACCTTCAGACGCATCAAAGATGGTCCATGCAATGTTGGTGCCACTGCTGTCACGATATTCACTCAGCACAATGTTGCCGGTGGCGCTGGCAAAGACCGGCTTCCCATCCGCACTGAGCATCGAATCGACGAGGCCGTGACGGTAGTCGTGCGGATAGTGTTCGAAGTCCGGATGACCGCCTGCTTCACCATGCGGCAGAAAGTCGCGCACGATGGCCGTGAGTTCGATCGTCTCCGGCGGCGAACCGGTCGGTGACGCCTTGACGTCGGGCACAGTCGTCACACCCGGAATCATCATCGTCGCTGCGCCAGCCACGACGAGAAGTCCGTACGCACACAGGTTTACGAAGCGATCTCGAGTCATGGCCGTCTCCTGTTGATTCGAGCGTCCCCGGTCGAGTTATCGACCGGTTTGTTGGCCTGCCGAAGTTTGATTGAGCGAGCCGATTCTGAACGGATCATTTCTTCCGCCCTGATCGCATTGCGTGAGCTCGCGCTGCCGGAATCACGTCCGAGAACGCACGCAGCGACTCGGCTACGTCCTGACTCATCATCGTTTCTCGATGTCCGGGTTGTCGTGTCGAATTCCAGGACTTCAACGATGCCTCGACAACTGGCGCGCTCACGCAAGGTAGGTTGACGAGGTCATCGAGCCGATCGATGTGAGTTCTGCCGGCCGAATCATTGCAGGAGAACTTCACACCATCGACAATGCGCCGCATGTCCGACATCCCACCCATCACCGGCGTCGCGGAGATCGTCCTCAACGTTCGTGATCTCTCCACGATGCGCGCGTTCTACCGCGATGTGCTCGGCTTCCCGGTTCATAGCGAAGCCTGTCATGACGTCAGCGAGATCGCGACACCAGGCGGCGAACCGACCATCTGCTTCCTCGTGGTCCGTGAGTCAACTTCGCCGCTCGGTCGACACGGGCACCCGGAACTGCTGGTGCTCATCGACCGCGAGCGGCATGTCTTTGCAAAGCGCTTCACCGGGCACAATGTCGCGCATAGCACACTGAATCATCTTGCGTTTGAGATCCCGCCGGACAGTGCAGAATGGCATCGCGCGCGGTTGGTTGACCTCGGATACGAACCAGTCGACACCGCGTTCCCCGCGATGCAGGCTCGGGCGATGTTCATTCGTGATCCCGAAGGCAATTCAATTGAGTTGATCTGGCACGATGCCTGAGCGAGTCTTACGCGGCATCCTGTTGGCGTGGTTCATCCAGATCGCCATGGAGTGCCTCGCAGCGACTTCCGCGTGACACGTAGACGCAATTCCGCCCCCCACGCTTGGCCGCATACAGCGCTTCATCCACGCATCGAAGGAGGTCGTCGATGCTCTCGGTCTGCGGATCGCGCATGGCAACCCCGAAACTTGCGGTCACTCTGAATGAGGATCCCTCATTCGTGACCACGGCTTTCTCCAGCGCCACACGCAGTCGTTCCGCAGCCTGCGCTGCTTCATCAACGGTCGCACGCGGGCACATGATGAGAAACTCTTCGCCGCCCATGCGATAGATCGCTTCCTCGCGTCGAAGGACGGCGTCTGAAATCATCGCCGTGTGTTTGAGCGCCAGGTCACCGATCGCGTGACCGTATTCATCGTTGATGGCCTTGAAGTGATCGAGATCCAATGCGATCAGGGCCAGCGGTTCGCGGTGCCGCAGCGATGCCGCCCAGTGCATGTTGAGATCACGAATGCCCGCGCGACGATTCCGGATGCCGGTGAGTTCATCGGCGTACGAGAGATCCTGAAGCCGCTGGTTGGCGCGGGCGAGTTCAAGATGATTCACTTCGAGCTCTGCGCTGTACCGCACGACGTCACGTGTCATGCGTGCGAGATTCTGCTCCAACTCGACAATGCGCTGGCCGGCATGGAGTCGGGCGAGAATCTCCCGCACCGTCCCGTTGGCCTCAAGCAGATCATCAGCACCAGCATCGCAGGCACGATCAAAGTCAGCGTCACTCACATCGTCAGCGAGGAGAATCGTGTATGACGCACCGACGCTATCAAGCTCGCGCAGGGCACGACAGAATTCCAGCGGCATGGAGTCGCCGATGTTCCAGCGCACGATGAGCAGCGCGATGGCGTGATCAGACATCAAGCGGAGTGCATGCCGTGGATTGTCAGCGTGCTGGACGAGGTAGCCGCGCACGACCAGCTTCGACGCAAGTCGCTGAGCGGCGTCGGAATCCGGATCAAGAATCAGGACACTGGCAGCATGCACGTCCGAGAATCTCCACGATCGGCGCGATCGAATGATCGTACCGATGTGTATCGGCTGCATTGTCGGTGACATCATGGACGATGCGCGGTCCGTTGCCTGCAGCGGCCACATGCGCGAGCGATACCGGTTGAGCGTGCGCCCGCTCGAATCACGCCCGTTATCGGTCGACGATTCGTGTCGACGTCAGAAGGTCAACTGCAACTGGCCACGCACCACGACCTGGCCATCCTGGCCCGCATCATCAGCGACCCAGCCGGCGCCGGACGATGCCCATGTCGACGAGACCTCGTCGAAAGCGTAGCCGACATCACCGGTGATCTTCACACCATGACCGTAGATGTAGCGGTTCATGCCGGCCGTCAGCACACGAAGCTGCTCGGTCCGGTCGTCATCGCCCCACTCATAGCGAATGAAGATCTCATCGTTCTCCGAGATGCGCATGCCGGCCTGCGCGACGATGCCAATCACGTCGACGTTTTCGCCGGTCTCCGGATCGGTGTGACGTCCGATGATGGCTGCGAACGCGTTGTAGTGTTCCTTCTCGGCGCTGACATCAACGGTCCATGACCATGAGTCCGAGCGCATCATCGCGCCGCCCGGGCCGTTGTCATCGTTCTGTTCGTAGCCGATACCGCCGCCGATGAGAATCGCGGTCTCGCCTTCCGAGGACGTGTGATCGCGGAAGCGCTTCCAGTCGCCGGCAACACGCCACTCGATTCGAGTGGTCGCGACCCAGTCGCGATCACGAGTTGCGCGGACTGCTGGGTCAATGATGAAATCTTCGACGTACGCAATCTTGACTTTGATGTCATCGTTGCTGTAGGCCGCTCCAACGCCGGAGCCACGGTCGAAGTTGAACTCACCCACGACCAGCGATCGTTCGACGGCGAGCTGTCGCTTGCTGGACACTTCGTATTCACGGAACAGACTGGGCCGAAACCGACCAAGGAGAACGGAGAAGCCATTGTCGAAGGACTTTTGGATCCACGCATCGTTCAGGCTGAGCGTTCCAGTCGATCGGCTGGGGTCGCCGACGACTTTCCACTTCCAGCTCGGGTCAAAGACGTGGCCGTCGAGCTCGATGCGGACACGGCGTGCTTCGAATCCACGTCGGCTGCTGTCGCCACCCGGATCCACATCCCGCTCACTGGCGATGTAACGAAGCTGAACGCGACCCTTGACGCGCAGTTTGAAGTTGCTGTCTTCAGATTGAATGACGAAGCCGCTCTTGTAGCCGGTGGTGAAACCGTCGAGGCCCGCTTCGCGTCGTGCATCGATCTCATCGATGATTCGGCGGGTCAGCACTTCGCGTGCACGCGGCGGCGGCGGCGTGCCATCTCGCAGTTCCGCAATGTCATGCTCGATGGCATCGATGCGGTGCATGAGCGTCTGGACGGCGGGATCGTGACGAGTGGCATCGGCGCGGACCACGGAGGTCAGGCCACTGATCATCAGGGTGAACAACGCAATTTGAATTCGGATCATGGCGGGACGATAGCAAACATCCGAAAAAGCCCCTGTTATCGAACAGTCAAGGTTGCGCAAAGAAAAAGCCCCGTCGGAACCGCTCCGAACAGGGCTGGAAGTAAGGGCAGATTGGACGGTGCGTTACGGACAGGCACCGAAGTTGTTGATGACCGCGAGGAGGTCGTCAATGTTCACGATGCCATTGCCGAACGTGCCATCACCGTTGTCCGGTGCCGAGTCACACGAGCTGGACGTCGAACCGAACGCGTTGATGACGGCGAGCAGGTCGTCAATGTTGATCACGCCGTTGCCGCCTGCCGGTGCACAATCCCACGGACACGGCGTCATCGCGACACAATCATCCGGGATGCCGTCGAAGTCGAGGTCGACCTGCGACCCCTTCTCGAGCTCGCACCCGTCATTGATCATATCCCCGTCGCAGTCCGGGAGCGTCTGGCAGAGGTCGAGAACGCCGTCAGGACGTCCACGATGGCCACCATCGGTCAGGAAGGCCTCGAGATCGGCGAATTCCTGATCGGTGAACTTGAACGCGCCGCCCGGATGATCCGTTGGTGCGGTCAGCTTGTCCGCGATTTCGACCCGGCTGCGGTTGCGGATGTTCG
>JBCCFX010000210.1:0-6479 GCA_039029515.1 Planctomycetota bacterium | reverse complement strand
TTGAAACGGAAGACAAGGAAGCGGCGATCGACGATCTGATGCGCGCCTACCCGAACGCGGAGATCGAAGAGCTTGACGGCGTCACGGTCGATTGCGGCGAGTGGTGGTGCAATGTTCGCATGAGCAACACTGAACCGCTGCTTCGTCTGAACCTCGAAGGCAGTTCGGACGCACTCGTTGATGAGAAGATCGCGGAAGTCGCAGTCCATCTCGGCGAGCGTGTGGAGCACTAGGGAGTTGTCAGCCGTCAACTCTCAGCTTTCAGGAGGACGGGGATCCATTCTGTGTAGGCCGGGTTCTGCTGAACCCGGCGACGCACTGTTGAACCCGAAGGTCCTCAGGCGTGAGCGTCGCTATCCATTCATTGCCGGCATCAATAATGCCCAGCACAGAAATGTGGCACATCCCGTTACAACAAAGAGCGACCACAACAACTCCGCACGTGGCGTTCGATGCTCGGCCCACAACAGGAGCCAGGTCAAGACGACGCAGATGGTGAATCCAGCAAGAGCATGTTGCGTGACCGCGAGTCTGGTTGAGACGTAGCAACCGTTGATGAAGCTCCATGCGAGGCAATTCAACAGCCAGCATGCCGACGTCAGCAAGACTGAAGTCAGTATGTCAGTGTGCCAGGTTCGAGCTCGATCAAGAGATTCAGTCGTCGTTTCGATCGACACGATGTGCTTCCATGTTCATCGGAACGTGATTCAGCGTCCCAGCTTAACGTGCTGAACAATCGTCGCTGGCGAATGATGCATTGATTGAGTCTCCATTGTGATCGCGCACACAAGTGAGGAATACGCCTCACGTGCTACTCATTCTGCGGACAGCCGCCGTCAATCAGGGCGCTGATGACGGCCATAAGGTCATCAGCGTCAACCGTACCTGTCGAGTCGACATCGCAACGGACGCTTTCATCGCCGAATAACGTGATGACCGCGACAACATCGTCAATAGTGATCGATCCGTTGCCCCAGCCATTAACCCCGGTGGCAATCGATGGCAACGATTTGAATGTGTGGTACAGCGGTGCGCAGTCTTCAGGACATGCAGGGCCGCAGGTGACGAACGGGTCGATCGCAATGATCGGCTCGTTACATGTCTCCGTTGCCGATGGTTCGAGAATGTTGTTGTGGAAGAAGATGCCGCCATTGGTGGGTTCGCCAACGCTCGATGCGATCACCCAGTCCCCATCCACAGTGACGCCAGAGCCAAAGAGGGCGGTACATGACACACCAGCCAACGGGACAATGTCGCGGACCCAGCGTGCGCCGTCCCGACGATACACAAACACGCGTCCGCCGGCATTCGATCCTTCATGATCGACCGCGCCAAGCGTGCCGCTCGCGATCACATCGCCGTCGACATCAATTCGGGACCGCGGAACCACAACGGTCACTACCGATCCGTCGTCGATGAGTACACCGTCGTAGAACCATGAATTGCCAATCATCCGGAAGACTTCGGTTGCATTCCGTGCGGCGGTCGTCTCTCCGGATGGATCAATTCGGATTGAGCTTGCAATAACCGTCGATCCGCTCACTTCGACTTCGTCTCCGAACGCAAAGGATGCGTCGTCTGATGTTGCCGGCCGCATGAGGATTGCGGACAGAGGCCACGCCAAGCCTGTTCGGTCATAGACATACAGTCGTGAAGGTGAGTCCGCAAAGATCGCAGGTGCACTGACGACCAGGCGGTCACCATCGAGGGCGACATCAAAACCGAAATCGATCGATTCGACTGTCGCTTCCGGCGTCAGCGTGACTTCATGTGTCCAGTGTTCAGCCTGTCGCCGATAGACCTGGACGCGCTCGGTCGAACCGGAGTCGAACGGCAATTCAGTAAACGCAAGCGTGTCACCAGAAAGTGCCATGCTCAACCGACCAGACTGAAGTTCGCTGACGGACTCGATGGACTGTTCAAGAGGCCACGTATCGCCATCGCGGCGAAATACAAGGACTTCACCTGTCCTCACACCGTGAAGCCTGAGTGCGATATACGGTTCATCGATCGCAACATCCTGAATCTGCTGATTGAAGTTGCCGTCGAGAATGCCCCGCTCGACCCACTCATTGCCGACTCGCTGATAGACATGCGGAAAGATGATCGCCCAGCCATCGTGGGCATCGATCAGCGTATCGAGCGGATCACTGTTGTACTGGGCAAGACATGCTGGAGCAGGCGTGACCGCATCGAGAACGAACCGGAACGTGCCGTCGTTGATGTCATCGATCCACCGCAGATCAGACGGGAGCTGAGGCAAGCGTGCGCCGCTGAACGCGCCCTCAAATGACGTTGCGCTGGCGATGGTGAACTCCCGCGATGACGAATCATGCGGTACCGTGATGGCGCCGCCAAGTGTCAATTGACCGTTGACAACCAAATCAGGCTCAGACGCAGAGGATCCAGCGGCGAAACGTGCGTTGGGCATCAACGTAACATCGCCATCCACGGTGATTCCCGTAGGGGAGAACTGTCCATCAATCGTCACGTTCCCTGTGATCAAGCCGGCACCACTGAGCTCTCCTGATCCTGTCACTGTCAGGCCACCGGTCTGAAGAACAGCGCCATTCAATACTGTGAGTGCGCCGTCACATCCGACAATGACTGAACTTGCCTCAGCGGCTTCTCCTGATGAAACAGTGACCGGAAACAGGATGACCACATCGGTACTTGCGTCTGGAACAATGCCTGAAGCCCAGCCTGTTGGATCAAACCAATCGCCACCACCAACCCGATACGTTGCATTCGATAAACACGAATCGAGTATGCCGTCGGCGTTGGCATCAAGATCCGGACAGTCGATGAGATCACAGGAATCCGGCTGGAGGTTCTCATTGCAATCGACGAATGCAACGCCGCGATAGTGTCGAAGCTCATTGAGTGTCTCACCTGTGGACGATTGGGCTGATTGCGTGAGGAGTATGTCCTCCCCGGTGATACCAAGGGATGAGGCAAGATGCACATCGAAGTTCGTAGACGATTCGGTGATCACTCGCGTCACGCGCCAACTCCCATCGCCGTACCGACGAACAAAGTGTGCGTTCGCGTGAAGATCTCCTCCCACGGTGCCTTCGGTCAGATGGCCACCCACCACGATGAGATTGTCGGCCATGTCAATATCGGTGCGCGGGAGACCGAGAAATCGCGTGTCGGCGAGCGGCACGTCCTGTTCATGGCGCCACGTCGTTCCGTCGAGGCGATACGTGGTGGCATGACCGCGGATCGTGCCATCCTTTAGTGTATCCGATGTTGCGATGGCCAACGTCGTGCCGTCCATGGCGATCGTTCGGCCGAACCGTTCAATTTCGAGGTCAAGCAGAAGTTCCTGTTCCAGCTCAAAGAGGTCGCCGTTCAGAGTGTAGGTGGCGACTCGGTTCCCGAAGAAATCTCCCACCGCAAGACGGCCATTGGCGGCGGCAAGTGCATCGCCGAACGAGTGGAAGGTCAAGTCAGATGGTGGTGCTTCAATCGTCTGGATCAGTAACCACTCTCCCGCGCGTTCGGCGAAGATTCTGACGACACCCTGAATCGTGCCTCGTGACACGGCGATGTGCGAATCATCGATCCACACCACGTCGCCCTGGATGACACCTTCAGGCGGATCAAGCTGGATGGGATCACTCCAACCGTTGGTCGTCCGTTCGATCACGTATGTGGCACTGCCGGACACAACGAGTCGATCGCCGCGCAGGTCGAGCGCGATCGCATTCGTCGGTACCACGAGGGTCGTATCGAGTGTCCAGGTCGACGCTGACCGGTGATACACGCGGACCGATGGGCCAAGTGTGCCAACCACCATTGTGTCACCATCGGCCGCAAGGGGTGGTTGGTCGGATCCATCAACGGTGAAAAAATCGACTATGCCGTTGAGGCATTGGGCGCTGGTGTGCGAGGTCAAGATCACCAGCGACGTCATAAGCGATAGAAGCGAAAGTCGTGAAGCGTTCCCCGTCATCGTCAATTCAAATCTCCTTTTCATGTGCTGATTCGAATGTACGGGGTCACTACTCGAATTGCACGACAAAACAGCTTGCATGTCGGTGATGCGCCGAGACGCGACATGTCAGGTCAAAGAATCGTTCGCGTGATGTATATCTTGATCTGTTGAGCCAATCCCGTATCGTGATGAGCGATGGCGAACATTGTTCCACTTCCGGGGAAGTGCGCGAACTGCGGGTATCCGCTGGGTGATTGGGCGTCGCCGATCTGCCCGGAGTGCGGGACGGACGTCCGACGGAAGCGCGGCGTGATCGCGCCATCGCAGTCGAACGCAGACCGTGAGTTGTACGTGCTCCTTACGACAGTGCCGCTTCTTGGCGGTGTCGCGTACGGTGCGATCGTGCTTGGGCCTGCATTGTCGAACGCGTGGATCGGCTTGGCCGGCTTCTTTCTCGTCGCGATCGCCGTGGTCTATGCTGCGCTCCGACTGTCTCGTTCATACCGTCAGCAACTCGTCTGCGAGCCGTACGACAACGAATGGTGTATCTGGCTCTTGGCAGGCCGTGACGATGACTGATGCGATCACGACGCCCGGACAGTGCGCGAACTGCCAGTATCCACTCGGTGGTTGGTCATCGCCGATCTGTCCGGAGTGTGGGGCGGATGTGCGACGCAAGCGTACTGTTTGCGTACATGGATCGCTCAATTCGACGCGCGCAAATGCACTCTTCGCGATCTATATCGTGGCGGCACTCATGATTCCATGCTTTTCGTGGTATGCGCTATTCACGATTCCGGCATACCTCATTGGTGTTCCGCTGTCGTTGTTCCTAACGCGCCGCTGGCGATGCACAACCAAGCGCTCCGCTCGTCATAACGAATGGTCCATGAATCTCAAGCTAACGGCCGACAGCCAATAGCCAACCGCCTCGAACCTATTCGCCAAGAATAGGTTCGATGACGCCTTCCCAGGGGCTGCTCGCCGATGCGTACAGCTTCTTGCCGATGCGGCCAGCGCGTGCGCCGAAATAGCCCGCGCGGCATGCGCACTTCATGGCGATTGCCATCCGCACCGGATCCTGTGCGTGCGCGATGCCCGTGTTCAACAGCACGCCATCCGCGCCGAGTTCCATCGCAATCGTGACATCGCTCGGCGTACCGACGCCAGCATCGACGATCACCGGGTAGGACGGATCGCCGCCCGATGCCGGATCTTTGAGCAATTCGAGAATGATGCGAATCGCGGCCGTATTCACGATGCCACGACCTGAACCGATCGGACTGCCTGCCGGCATCACGCTCGTCGCACCGGCATCACGCAGACGCACGGCCATGATCGGATCGTCACTCGAGTAGCACAGCACCTTGAAGCCGTCCTTGACGAGTTCCTCGCACGCCTGCAGCGTGCCGACCGGGTCCGGCAGCAGCGTCTTCTTGTCGCCGAGCACTTCCAGCTTCACCCAGTGCTGGCCGGGATTGTCGAGCTGTTCGAGAATCTCCCGGCCAAGCCGTGACACGCGCACCGCATCGTCTGCGGTGAAGCAGCCCGCGGTGTTCGGCAGGATCGTGTAGCGATCGGTATAGATGAAGTCGAGCAGCGACCGGCCATCGGCATCGACCAGTCGTTCCCGCCGCACCGCAACAGTGATGACGTTCGAACCCGAGGCATCGAGCGCCTCGCGCATGACGTCGTAGTTCTCGTATTTGCCGGTGCCCACGACGAGCCGGCTGGTCAGCGTGATGCCGCCAATGGTCAGCGGCTGGACGTCATGGGAGGGTGCGATAGGGGACGTGGTGCTCATGCGGGCATGATAGGAGGACGCGGGATTCGGGGTTCGCGATTCGGCAGAGGGAAGCAGGGAATCATCGACTCAATCGCATCGCCCACAGCCCAGAGCCCAGAGCGCTCTCACCCTCCCCCAACCAGCGTCACGATTTCCACGCGGTCGCCATCGGTGAGTTCGTAGGCGTCGTGGTCGCGTTTGGGGACAAGCGTCGCGTTGACCTCCACGGCGCACGGCTGGCCGGCGAGTCCATGGTGACGCAGGAGGTCCGCCACGGTCCGCAGGTCTTCGCCGCTTTCGACATGTCCATTCACGGTGAGTTGCATGGTGGGGTATGGTAGGCGAGGACGCCCGGGAGTGTCGCATGGTCCGACGAGTCCGCACCATCATCCTGTTCCTGCTGCTCGGCGCGGTGATCAATGTCGCGGTGGCGTGGGGGATCGCATATACCGCGCCGGCGGTTGAGGCTGTTAACTCCTTGATTGAAATTGGGCCCGGCGACGAGTTGTATCACGCTCGACCGGAATTCGTCAGGCGAGGGTTCTCCGCGATTGTCGTCGAAAGGGATCGCGGGACAGTGCACTGGCATGTCGTGAGCGTGAATCTGAAGATGCACGTCAGGACAGCGAGCGATTGGGCAATCAAGAACCGGCGGCCATTCAAGGAACTCAGGTCAGCGACGCTTTAGCAGGGACACACCTGTTGTATGCATCGATCACCGCGACGCTCTATAACGTTGATATCAATACCGTG
>JBCCFX010000209.1:0-6537 GCA_039029515.1 Planctomycetota bacterium | reverse complement strand
GGGAATCGGCCCAGATTCGGTGTTCGAAACGAGCGAACACCGATTGCGGGCATTCAGAATCGGAACGTCCAGCCAACCTTGGAAGTCAACTCGGTGAAGCCCGATCGAAGATCATCATCGATGACGTCGTAACCTTGATTCAGGACCACGAATAACTCATTGCCCGGCTCGATGATCCAGCGCACCTTGCTGTTGATCCCGACCGTATCGGAGACGTTGTCGTACTGCGCAAAGGTCGTCCATGACAGGTCCGGCGTGAAGAAGATGTTCACCCGTGCTCGGCCGAGCCGCGTAATGAAGTCACCTTGTGGCAGATCAACGTCATTCGTCTCGAACTCGAAGCCAATGAACAGTCGTTCGGATGCGCGCCATTCGATCTCGAATTCCGTGTCGAAGCGATCGCCTGTGTAGAAATCGCCACCACTGAGTTCGAGCCCGATGCTCACCGGCCGCGCTGAAGACGTTCGATAGTCAATCGACCAGCGATCCCAGCTAAAATCGCCAATGGGAATCACCACGCCATCGCTGATCTCAAACGGTTCGTCGAGCACTTCGCGCTCGAAGGAATAGGAAAACGAGAGGAAGTCATTGGAGTCGAATTCAATCGACAGGAGATTGAGCGAAAAGTCTTCGCTTTCGGATTCGTTGTCGAGATTCGTGACGAGAAACCCATTGACGCCGGTATCGATGCGCCGAACCCACGTGTTGGGTCGCCAGCGGTAACGCCAGTTGCCGAAGTACTCGCGAATTCCGCGACGTGGTACGAAGCCGAGCGCGGCGTCGTAGTCATCATCAATATGCGAGAAGCCGACCTGCCAGCGCACGCGATCGTTTGGATAGCCGATCTTGAAGCCATATGCGAGCGATCCACTCTGCACGCCCGGCGTGTCGGATACCAGCCCGAATGCACTGCCATCCAGCACGCGATTGCCGTTGAAGTTCGAATTTCGAAACGAGAAGTCAATTCCGCCCACGCGGTTTTCGCCGGGATCGTTCGGATCCCCGTTGGTGAAGATGGCACCGACCTGCGATTCGTCGAGCACGTTGTATGACATGCGCCCGACGAAGAGGTTCTTGCGCCCAAGCTCTTCGTCTTCCTTCATCTGCACGTCAAGGAAGCCAAAGTTCAGATCGCCCACGCGACCCGTGAACTTCGCGCCCGCGAGAATGTCGCGCTCGACACCGCCCGGGCCGAGACCGATGCGCCGCGACTGAAACGGCAGCGGATTGCGATTGATCCCGCCGAAGTCGAAGATGCCGGTGTCCTGGAGAAAGAAGTCGCGCTTCTCGGGAAAGAACAACGGGAATCGTGTCAGGTTGATGCGCCGCTCATCGACCTCGGTCTCCGCAAAATCCGTGTTGAACGTCAGCGCCAGCGTGGTGGATGCGGTGAACTTGTAGAACACATCGGCGCCGCCATCGAATTCTTCCTGCGACCGATCTTTGTTGTGATCCTGAAGATACCCGCCGATCGCAAACGGTTTGATGTCGAGGCCAAGTCCGCGATCAATGTCGGCAATCCCTTCGAGTGTGCCTGCGCTGCCGACGTTATTGACGTCGATATCTCGACGCGGCGATGCCCATTGCACCCGTTCATCGTCGCGTCGAATCACGCGCGACACGTTGAGACCCCACACTTCGGCATTGGGGTTGAACGACAAGGTCTGGAATGGAATCGCGATCTCCGCTGACCAACCACCATCATCGGTGCTCGTCCGGCCATACCAGATGCCGTCCCAGTCGCGCTCCAGGTCATCGTTGTTGATGATGAGCGAATCGACCCTCGAACCGGCAGGATTCATCTCGAACAGGAAGCCATTGCGTTGGTCGTTGTACGGATCGATGGCAATGGCGATCCGATCATCGGAGCCGATTGATGCATCGCGCCGCATCTGAGTGGAGACAATCCGGTCCGGCACCGAGTCAAAGCACCGCACCGCGAAGTAGATCGACTGGCAATCGAAGAGCACCCGGACTTCTGTCCGCTCGGACGGCGCTGCACCTTCATCCGGATTCACCTGGGTGAACTGGTCGAACCGGCCCGCGTCAGCCCAGACGGCCTCGTCGATCACACCATCAATCGTCGGCGGCGTGTCCGTGCGAACGATCCGGACGGTCGGGAGGGTCATCGTGCCGGTTGAGGAGATCTGCGTCGTCGGGGCCGACGAGGTCTGACCCATCGCGGCTGACGCACCGATCGCCAGGCCGGTCCCGGCAAGGAGAGTCGATAGCCATGACGGTCGCGTGCGACCCACGCGTCGCTCCTCATCCCCGGTGATGTGCACTCAATTCCCCCGACAGACTCGCTATTCGACCGAATCAGCGGTTTCGATGTGAGAATCCGAGATGATTCTCCCGAACGGCCCTTCGGCCAGACCACTCTATACTCTCCGCCATGACTGAGAAGCCACAGCCGACGCAAGCATCTGCCCCGCCGCCGAAATCCAACGGCGTCTTCGCGAAATTCCTCGCCGTCGTCGAGTGGCTTGGCAACTTCCTGCCCCACCCCGTGACGCTCTTCGCCCTCTTTGCCCTCGGCGTGGTCATCATCAGCGCGATCGCCGCCGGCCTGAACTGGTCTGTCGTCGACCCGCGCCCCAATGCCGAGCCTGGCGCGACCTTCGAAGCCGTCTCGCTCCTCTCAGGCGATGGCATTCGCTGGATCACACAGAACCTTGTCACCAACTTCACCGGCTTCGTCCCCCTCGGCACGGTTCTCGTCGCCCTGCTCGGCGTCGGCGTCGCCGAGAAATCAGGACTGCTCGCCGCGGTCATCCGTTCGATGGTGCTCGCCGCCCCGCCGCAACTCGTCACGCTTGTCGTCGTCTTCGCGGGCGTCGTCAGTAATACCGCGAGTGAAATGGGCTACGTCGTGCTCATTCCGCTCGCGATGGTCATCTTCCATGCTTTGGGACGACATCCGCTCGCCGGCATGGCCGCCGCATTCGCCGGCGTCTCCGGTGGCTACAGCGCCAACCTGCTCATTGGCACGGTCGATCCCCTGCTTGCCGGCATCACACAGGAAGCGGCGCAGCTCATCGACCCGGAATACGAGGTGCACCCTGCGGTCAACTGGTACTTCATGATCGCAAGTACGTTCATGATCACCGGCCTCGGCTGGTTCGTGACCGCACGCATCGTTGAGCCACGTCTTGGCCAATACGATCCGAGTGAAGCTGACGAGACCGTTGAGAAGAACCCCAACCTCGATGCCGTTACGCCGATCGAAAAGAAGGGCCTGATCGCCGCGGGCATCGCATGCGTCGTCACGATCTTTTTCTTCATCTATCTCGCCGGTCCGACATTCTTCGGGACATTTGATCCTGCGCAATACCGCTTCCATTACGGCGTATTGCGCAATCCCGATCTCGCCGCCAGCGGCGCGGAAACGTTCCGTCCGCTCTTGCGCAGTGTCGTAACGCTGATCTTCATCTTCTTTGTGATTCCGGGCTTCGTATACGGCCGCGTCGTGGGCACGATGAAGAACGACCGCGACATCATCGATGCGATGGCCGATGCGATGAAGAGCATGGGTCTCTACATCGTGCTCGTGTTCTTCGCCGCCCAGTTCGTCGCATTCTTCCGCTACAGCGGGCTCGGCCAGATCCTTGCGGTGCAAGGCGCTGATGTCCTCGTCGCGATGAACCTCGACAATCCACTGGTGTTCATTCCGTTCATTCTGATGTGCTGCTTCGTGAACCTGATGCTCGGGTCCGCGAGCGCGCAATGGGCGGTCACCGCGCCGATCTTCGTACCGATGCTGATGACGATCGGCTACAGCCCGGAAGTCATTCAGGCCGCGTATCGCATCGGCGACAGCACCACGAACATCATTACGCCCATGATGAGTTACTTCGGATTGATACTTGCGGTCGCGGTCCGGTATCAGAAGAATCTGGGTATCGGCACCATGGTTGCCACAATGCTGCCGTACACGATCTTCTTCCTCATCGGCTGGACTATTCTGTTCTACACGTGGGTGTTCCTCTTTGATCTTCCCGTCGGCCCCGGCGCGCCGACCGTGTATCCACCGCCGGTGCCCGTCGCGGGGTGATTCCTGAATTTCGCATCGCGTGAACATCACGTCGACGTCATACTGGTGTTGGATCGGGAGGAATCACTATGCGCACCACATTGATTGCCGCCGTCACCGCGCTTGCGCTATGCAGCATGACCACGCACGCGACGGACTACGATGAGTCCACCGATGGCGACTTGTCCGGCGATCGTTTCAATCCGACGTCGCTGGTGTTTACCGAAGGCGTGAACACCATCACGAATACGTCAATCCTCAACGATCTCGATTACCTCACGGTCACCGTGCCGGTCGACACGCAATTAGGCGCCATCACACTGACTGGATTCGAGAGCGTCGATGATCTCGCGTTCATCGCGATCCAGGAAGGACCGACGTTTACAACGTCTGCCGAAGCACCGGACATCACTGCGTTGCTCGGTTGGGCGCACATCGGTCCCGGCGCGGACGGCGTTCCAGTTGGCGGCGACCTGCTGACGGCGCTCGGTACCTCGCCGCAGGCGATCGGATTCACCGGGCCACTCGATGCTGGCGTGTACACGTTCTGGATTCAGCAGGCATCTGGTGTGTCATCGACGCACACGTTTGAATTCGTCGTCACGTCGACGATTCCCGTGCCCGGCGCACTGGCGCTATGTGCTGCTGCCGGTATACGCACGCGACGCCGACGAACGCACTGACGCCACGTTGGCCTCAAACAGTCATGTCGATCGATATGTCGGAATTCTTCGGGCTTGTGAACGCCTGAAGGTCGTGACGCCGCCATAATCAGATACTCAACCTGGAGGATGATCGATGAAGGGTACTCTCTCCTGGCTCCCCATCGGAGCCACCCTCGCTGTCGCTGCTCAGGCATTCGCAATCGATTACGACGAAGGCGTCGACGGAGATCTTTCCGGCGACCCGCTCGCACCGTTCGTACTCGGGCCGCTCGACGAAGGCAGCAATATCATTACGACGTCCGCAACGTTTGGTGACGTCGATTACATCACCGTCACCATTCCGACGGGATTCGAACTGAGTTCATTGGTGCTCGACGACTACATCGGACTCGATACGGTCGCGTTTATTGCGGTTCAGGAAGGCACGATCTTCACCACCGGACCGGATGGACCGGATGTCTTTGCGCTGCTTGGATGGACGCTCTTCGGCCCGACCGCTGAACCGGTCGGCACCGATCTGCTTCCAATCATGGCCGATCCGCCAGCCGGCATCGGATTCGATGGCACGCTCGGAGAAGGTGACTACACGTTCTGGGTGCAGCAGACCGGTGATCTGACGACGCATACCTTTGACTTCACCGTCACGGCCGTGATCCCCGCACCGGCAACGCTTGGCATGTTTGCCCTCGCCGGCCTTGGCCGACGACGACGGCGACGCTGAGCCGCGCCCCATACAACGGACCACGTCGATGGACGTGTCCCACCGACCGAATGCACACGACCCGCTTCATCTGGAAGCGGGTCGTTGCGTTTGTGCTTGCATAATGGAGCGAATCGGATCAGCTGCCGGGCAGCGCATCCTCGCGCGCGTTCGCGGGTTTGGTGAACCAGTCATTGTTCTCGCGCACGAATGAGATGTTTGAGATCTTCGCGTTGCCCAGCTCATCGCCGAAGATGCCTTTGTCATTCGCCCAATCGTGGAACGTCCAGGACGTTGAGAACGTCACGCCATCGACCGTTGCGTACTCGTTGTAGACGATGGCGTGTGGCTCAGCTTCCGCTTCTTCCGCGCTCATCGAATACGTCACGATGTACGACATCGCCGCCATGCGGTTCTTGTCGTCGCGGTACACGATGTACCAATCGTCCGGCGAGTCGCCGACGTTGTTGCCAAAGGTCAGCTTGCCGGTCTCCATGACTTTGCCGTCCATGAGCGGCAGCGAGCCGGCGAGGTCCATGTGCGAACCGGGATCGTTCAGCTTGAATGGTGCGGCGAGGAAGTATGTCCAGGTGCGCAGATGGAATCGCGCGCCTTGCATCTCCGATTCGGCCGGCGTGATCCACGCGCGCTCACCGTCCCAGACCATGGTCGTGCCATCCTTCTGTTCGATGCGCACGCGTTCGCTGTCGATGTCGAAGTACATCGTGCCATCGATCATGGTGTTACCACCGAAGTTGACCGTCAGATCAGCTTTGAGGACTTCTTTCGATCGGTAGGCCTTCTGACCGTGCGTCGTTTCGATGGACTTGGCGAAGCTTGTGTCATGCGGGGCGGCACCGAGCATCGAGCCGGCCATGAGTACAACTGCCGCGGATGTGAGGATCGTCTTCATCGTGTTCCCTTGTCGGAAATGGTTGAAAGCAAAGCGTCTGCGTGCAATGGTTCTTCGTGTCTGATCGTGGCATGGATGCAGCCGGATGTCCCGTCCGGAGCACGCCGGTTCGACTTTGATGCCCAAGTCTGGACGTCGGTCACATGGTTCTGGCATGATACGTCTGTTCTCTTCCGTCTCTCAAAGCCCATCGCCCAAGCAAGGCTCCTCACCATGACCACCGTCG
>JBCCFX010000208.1:0-6561 GCA_039029515.1 Planctomycetota bacterium | reverse complement strand
TGTCGATCGCATCGTTGCCATCAAGGTCATATCGCGCACAGACCGATGCTCGCAGTGCCGGGGCACTCGGATCATCCAGCACACACACCGTCGCGCCGTCTATACGGTTGATGAAGTACAGCGCACCATCACGCTCGACCACGCGCTCCGCCACGCCATCGCCGTTCACATCATGATCGATCAGCGCCGCGCCGTCCGGCGCCGACGCCGCAGACGCCACGACAGCCGAGACCGCAGTCAACACCGTCGCCGCGCTCAGACCCAAGATGAACGGAATTTGAGAACTCGAACCGCCCGCGTGGTGCGATCGCACCTGCACGCAACGCCATCGTCGCCTTGTCATCCTGACAAACCCCCCGGTCCGCGTGGCGCTGCCGACTCCTTTCGGGCAGATGCAGACTAGCAAACTGCTAGCGGCAATGCAAGCGCGCAATGTGCAAAACGAAAAACCTCCGCCCGAAGGCGGAGGCTCGTTCAGTTCATGCGCGTTCAGTCGTGGGCGTTACGGACACGTACCGAAGTTGTTGATGATGTACAGCAGGTCGTCGATGTTCGTCTGACCGTTGCCCGTCAGACCATCCGGCTGCACCGGCGCGACATCCCACGGGCAGATCTCAAACGACTCGCACGTGCCGAAGTTCTGAATCACCGCGAGAAGGTCATCGATGTCGATGTCACCATCGCCATACCGACCATGCTCCAATGCCGGCGCTGAGTCACCCTTACACGGCACAGGCTGCGTGCCGTCGAAGAACGTCTCCGCGTAATCGAACGCATCAATGCCGACTTCCTGACCCATCAGACGTCCGGGGAAGTCATCCGCACGCGGATGAATGCCGCCGTACAGTCGCGACAGACCAGACTCGTCCGCAGCGTCGTAGTACGACGCCCATTCGAGCGTCACGTCAACGCTCGGTCCTTCTTCGAATACAAGATATTCGTTCATCTCCGCGAAGAACGTGCCCTTGCCGTTCGGGAACCACGGCGAACCCGTGAACGCCGTCAGCAGTTCCGCTGCCGCGCGACTGTAGGTGCTGTGACCTGAAACGTAACCCGGGAACGGCGGCGTCACGAAGCTCGGGCGCTGATACGGCCACCAGTTCGCGAGACGAATCCAGCCGACACCGGCCGTGAACGTTTCGGGATCCGGAATGTAATCCGGTCCACGCCATGCTTGCACCGCAATGTCGCCAACCCACGGCGCGAGCAACTGGTGTCGCTCACCCGGAGCGGATGACGCCGGCGTGATCAGTTCGATCACGCCCGGAATCAGGTTGATGCCATTCGGGTCGTACGTCGGGTGTCCCATGTCAGTGCACTGACCGAGCTCACCCATGTAGCGAACCGCGGAGATCGGTCGAAGGAAGTCATACCAACCCTTGACGCCCCACGCGGTCACCGCGGAATCGTGCATCGCGCCTGACATCGCGAAGTACATCTTCACGTCCCACTCCAATGAGCCCGGCGCCGCAGCAATCGGCGGCATCACACCCTTGGCCGGCGGGAGAATCGGACTGCCGGCAACCAGCTCGTCCGTGACGTAGTTCGCAATGTCCACCCAGTGACCAGGCGGTGTTTCGCTGTCCGGGCCATCGGCCCAGAACTCAGCAAGCACGCGGAAGTAATCGCCTTCCGGCACCGAGTTCGTGGCGTACGGCGTTCCCAGAACCGGGTTCATCGCGTAGCCGGTGCCATCGTTGGTGCCGACCGTGCTGTTCCCGCGGGATGCCGGCGAAATGTCAATCATCACCCCGGTTGACGGATCCAGCTTGCTGCTGAACTCGAGCACTTCCTCGAAGCCATCCTTGTATTCGAAGTCCGTCGCCCCACCAAGCACCGGCGGCGGTCCCGGATCGTGATACATCCACCAGTCATACCCATCTCGTTGATTGATCGAGCGGTCTTCCGGCTTCAACGCGAACGCCCACACCTGACCCCACTCCGGACTCAGTGCTTCGGGGAATCCACCGACGATCACGTTGCCGCCCTGATCCACGAAGAAGTCCAGCGCCAACGGCTGCCATCGCTGCGGATCGACCATGTCCGGGTTACCCGGCAGACCAGGCACCAGCGGATCATTGATCGGCAGGTAGACCTGATTCGCATAATCGAAGATCTCATTCGAGTTGTCGTTCAGACCGTAACGCAGCACGTTCGTCGCGATGCGATTGCCCAACGCTGCCGGCGTCAAACCCGCTTCCGTCGTGATCGCCGTGTCATAGCCATATGACAACATCAGCGCGTCGTACTGCGGATACATCACCGCCGCGCCCGGAGAGGTCGCGAAACGATGACGAAGAATTCGGTACATCGCGTAGCTCAGCGTCTCGTGACGATCCAATTCCGGCGTGCCCGACACCCGGCGCTCGTGCGTCAGGTACGTCGATGCCGTCGTGTCGTAAATCGCCCATGCGTCATACATCGCGACCGAAGAATGGAACAGGTTGCGCGCATGCACTGTCGGCCGCGCGAAGTCCTTTCGAATCGATTCGAGCAACAACTCATTCCAGTCACGCGCGACAGAATGCGTCGGACCGGCCATCGCCGGCAATGCCACCGCGACCGACGCGACCAGCGCCAGCGCATACCTCATGTACAGTCTCATGATCTTTGATCCTCCTGGGCAGCCTCTTCCGGAACAGGACGCTCTGCGTCCCGACATTCCAATAAGGTACCCCGGAATCCGCCAAAGACGAAGCAGGAAATTGCCCCGGAATACGTCCGAAAACACGACCACGACCGTCGAATCGACCTCTCCCGATCCTGCTCAGCTTCCGGATCTCGATCTGGCCGTCAACCGAGAATCATTCTCAGCACGAAAAGGTGTCAATCGCAGCCACCAGCACCGCACCGCCGCTCGATATGCGACGTACGACGCCCCGATCCGTTCGACCAGATCAGCTTCCCCGTGGCGTCGAACCAGCGCGTGCCACACCGCGCCACGCCGGCCACCGCCTGCACCAGCAGATACATCGCTGCGAGTCGTGGTCGGTTCATCCCGGCAGCGTACCGAACACACGAGACCATCACACGCGCAAGGATATGCACATCGACAGCCAAACCCCGGCCAACACGCGACCGAAACGGAAACACCTTGCGAACCGTGTGTGAATTCACCGCGCACCGTGTGAAACGCGGCAACCGCGCTGCGCACCATCGCGAATCACTCCACGACAACGATCCGAATGCCACACCGATCGTCGTCACGGAAGAGGACCACCATCATGTTCACGATTGCACGTCCAATCGCCCCATAAGACAACGTCGCCGCAAGCGGATCGCGCCCGAATTGTTCCTGCCTTCACGACACGATTCGGATCAGCCGTGAGACCAGGGTTCCTCCATAGAAGGCGCTCCGCTGGGTTCCCGACCGCAGGCCGCACTGATCCCCTGGGTGCGGCCTGTGGCTTTTTGTTCGCATGGTCCGCGCAACCGCACTCATAACCCGTGTGCATCGGTCCGATGGATAGAATCCTCTGCGCCATCCATGCATATGTCATGCGCCACCATCCTGCCTGCCACCGACCGAACATCATCCACCGGTGGATCGAATGGCATCGATGCGCCGAGCGCCTTTGAACGATATAACGAACTCGGACTCGCGCTCCTCGGCGGCCTGCTCCTCCTCGCCGGCTTTATCACCCACCTTGTCGACGGACCGCACGCTCTTCGTCTGACACTCCTGGCATGCAGCGCGATTGCCACCAGCACACGCACGTTTCCCGAAGCCATCGAATCACTCCGCGATCTTCGACTCAACGTCGATGTGCTCATGTTTGTCGCCGCCGGCGGCGCCGCCGTGCTCGGGGCGTATGAAGAAGGCGCGTTCCTGCTGTTCCTGTTCGGCCTCGGATCGGCCGGTCAACATCTCGCGGTCGACCGCGCGCGGCGATCCATCGATGCGCTCGCCCAACTCGCACCCGACACCGCACTCGTCGTCGAAGAGAACGATGAAACGCGCGAAGTGCATGTCGACGAGATCACCGCCGACACAATCCTCCTGCTTCGCCCCTTCGATCGTATCGCACTCGATGGCGTCATCACCGATGGCGCGTCTGCCATTGATGAATCGATGCTCACCGGCGAATCCGTTCCCGTCGACAAGACGATCGGCGATGAAGTCTTCGCCGGCACCATGAACGCATCGGGAACGATCCGCATGCGCGTCACCCGCGCTGCCAAGGACAGTACGCTCGCGCGCATCATGCAACTCGTACAGGAAGCACAGCAAGGCAAGAGCAGCACCCAGCGCTTCACGGATCGCATCGAAACGTTCTATGTCCCCGCGGTCTTCATCATTGCAATCCTGTTGCTGTTGATACCGCCCATGCTGTTCGATGGCGCATGGGCAACGTGGTTTTACCGCGCGATGGCGTTCCTCACTGCCGCATCGCCGTGCGCGCTCGCCATCGGGACGCCGGCCGCAACCTTGTGTGGCATCGCCCGCGGCGCACAACTCGGCGTACTCATCAAGGGCGGCCAGTACCTCGATACCCTTGGCACCATTGACGCCGTCGCCTTTGACAAGACCGGCACACTCACGCGCGGTCAACCTGAAGTCGTCAACGTCACCGCCATTGATGGCATGCACGAAGATGACATCCTTGCGACCGCTGCCGCGATCGACCGCGATATCACGCATCCACTCGCCGACGCGATCGTCGACGCCGCGACCGCGCGCGACCTTGAGATTCCTCGCGCCGATGATGTCGAGCAGATTCCCGGCGTCGGTGCACGCGGAACGATGAACAACCACCACATCGACGTCGTGAAGCCCAGCGCCGTCACCGATGATCACTGGCCCGCCTCATTGCGAGAACAGGCCGACATCGAAGCGCACGAAGGCCGCTCGCTCGTGCTCGTCTGTCGCGATGATGTGCCGATCGGTTTGATCAGTCTTGCCGACCAGGTCCGTGATGAAGCTCGCACGACCATCGACCGACTCCACGCCATGGGTGTGTCGAAGCAGCTCATGCTGACCGGCGACCATCGCGCCACCGCCGAAGCTGTCGCGCGCACGATTGACCTTGACGACGTGCACGCCGACCTCAAGCCTGATGAGAAGCTACACCTCATCGACGAGCTTCAATCGAAGCACGGCGATGTCGCCATGGTCGGCGACGGCACGAACGATGCGCCGGCACTCGCCCGCGCCACGGTCGGCGTCGCGATGGGTGCGGGCAGTTCTGATGTCGCGCTGGAAACCGCGGACATCGCGATGATCGGCTCGTCACTCGAACGACTGCCTGACGCCATCGGCTTGTCCCGCGCGAGTCGACGCATCATCATGCAGAATCTGATCATCGCTCTCGCGGTGATCCTGATCGTCGCGCCACTCGGCGCGCTCGGCATTGCGCGGCTTGGCCTTGCGGTCTTGCTGCATGAAGGCTCGACGATCATCGTCGTCCTCAACAGCTTGCGACTGCTCGGCTATCGAGCGAAATAGCTGTAGGGAAAAGCGAAGAGCGAAAAGGGAACAGCGAGAATCGATGAACCATGAGCACAACGCCACGGTTCAGTGCGGAACATCCACCCATTTCTCCATGCTGCTCCCGCTTCCCTTTTCCCTTCTGCCCTCTGCCTACCATCCCCCATGAATCCCCCTATCGATCTCATGCTCAATCACCGGTCGATCCGTCACTTCGAGGATCAACCGATTCCCCACGAACACATTCAACGCGCCGTTGAAGCCGGGCAGGCCGCGAGTACCAGTTCTGCCGTCCAGGCGTACAGCGTGATGCAGATCACCAACCCCGACACGCGCGAACGGATCGCACAACTCACCGGTCCACAGGAGAAGGTGGCGCGCAGCGGCGCGTTCTTCATTGTGTGCGGCGATGTGCGCCGACATCGACTGCTCGCCGAACGCATTGACAAGTCGTACGACGCCGAGACCGAAGCGTTTCTGGTTGCGGTCATCGATGCCACACTGTTCGCGCAGAACTTCACGCTGGCCTTCGAAGCGATGGGATACGGCATCTGCTACATCGGTGGCGTGCGCAACGATCTGTATGCGGTCGATGAACTCCTCGATCTGCCGGATGGCGTGTATCCGCTCTACGGTTTGTGTGTCGGCGTGCCGGCGGAAGATCCATCGCCTCGCCCACGTTTGCCTGTCGAGGCGATCCTTTATACCGATGCGTATCCCGACGACGAGGAGATACTCGCGCAGGTCGATGCGTACGATGCGCAGTACATCGAGTACCTGCGCGAACGCGGCGCTGATCCCGTCGGCTGGTCTGAACGTGTCGCCGCCAAAGCCGCCGCCGCCGTCCGATCCGATGTCGGCGACTACTACCGATCCAAAGGCGCGGAGTTGTAGTGAGAAGCGACGAGCGAAAAGGGAACAGCGAGGATCGATGAACCATACGCACAACGCCACGGTTGATTGCGGAACATCCGCCCCCTTCTCCATGCTGCTCCCTCTTCCCTCTTCCCTTTTCCCTGTTCCCTCATCCCTGTAGGGCCGGGGCTGTTCCCCCCCCCCCTTTCGCAACAGACCAAAAAAAGCGGGGGCACCCCCCCCCCCCAACAGCCACCAGCCAAAAGCCCACAACCCCA
>JBCCFX010000207.1:0-6618 GCA_039029515.1 Planctomycetota bacterium | reverse complement strand
CATCGCAGTTTTCTTCGGTGACTTCAATGCACGAGCCATCGTTGAGGCAGCATGCGCCAGGCGGCTGCGGACAGAGGTTCGGCTCGCAGTTCGTGTCGACGCCGGAGTAGGTGCCGCCGGCAGTGGTGCAGTCGATGCCGGTGATGTCGAGACCGACGGTACATGAACCGTCGGTAAAACAGCATGCGCCGGGCTGGGCGCAGGTGATGTCCGCGCAGAGGGTCTGATCGCCGTTGAACGATCCGCCTTGGGCATCGCAGTTTTCTTCGGTGACTTCAATGCATGATCCATCGTTGAGGCAGCATGCGCCTGGCGGCTGCGGACAGAGGTTCGGCTCGCAGTTCGTGTCGATGCCGGAGTATGTGCCGCCGGCATTGGTGCAGTCAGCGCCGGTGATGTCGAGACCGACAGTGCATGAACCATCGGTGAAGCAGCATGCGCCGGGTTGCGCGCAGGTGACATCAGCGCAGAGCGTCTGGTCGCCGTTGAACGATCCACCTTGCGTGATGCAGTTTTCTTCGGTGACTTCGATGCACGAGCCATCGTTGAGGCAGCATGCGCCGGGCGGCTGCGGACAGAGGTTCGGCTCGCAGTTCGTGTCGATGCCGGAGTATGTGCCGCCGACATTGGTGCAGTCTGCACCGGTAATGTCGACACCGACAGTGCATGACCCATCGGTGAAGCAGCATGCGCCGGGCTGGGCACAGGTGATGTCAGCGCAGAGGGTCTGATCGCCGTTGAACGATCCACCTTGGGCATCGCAGTTTTCTTCGGTGACTTCAATGCACGAGCCATCGTTGAGGCAGCATGCGCCAGGCGGCTGCGGACAGAGGTTCGGCTCGCAGTTCGTGTCGATGCCGGAGTATGTGCCGCCGGCATTGGTGCAGTCAGTGCCAGTGATGTCGACGCCGACAGTACATGAACCATCGGTGAAGCAGCATGCGCCCGGCTGGGCACAGGTGATGTCCGCGCAGAGTGAGTTGCTGCCCTGATACTGTCCGCCTTGTGCGATGCAGGTTGCACCGTCGATATCGCTCACCATGATGCACGAGCCATCGACAAGGCAACACGCGCCGGGCTGCGGGCATTGCACCATGCCGCAATCGGTCAGGTCGCCGTCGTACGCGCCGCCTTGATTCAGGCAGGCTTCTTCGGTGACTTCGATACAGCTTCCGTCCGTCAGGCAGCATGCACCTTCCGGCGGCGGGCAAGGATTCGGCGAGCACGTCGAGTCGTTGCCCTGATAGATGCCGCCTGACAGCACGCAGGCAAGGCCGTTGATCTCTGTCGTCATCTCGCATGTGCCATCGATGAAACAGCACGCGCCTGGTTGCGGACAGGTCACGGTGGCGCAGGTCGTATTGTCGCCCTGGTACGTGCCACCCTGGCCAACGCACATCGCGCCGCCGACGGTGGGAGTGATCGCGCACGTTCCATCCGGGAAGCAGCATGCACCAGGCTGGATGCAGGTGACATCAACGCACGCAGTGCCGTTGCCCTGATAGACGCCGCCCTGCACCGTGCAGTCAGCGCCGTTCAGAATGGCTGCGGTCACGCAAGAGCCGTCGGGCAGGCAACACGCGCCGGGTTGCGGGCACGGATTCGGTGTGCAAGTCGAGTCATCACCCTGATACGAGCCGCCGAGCCTGAGGCAATCGGGATCGGTCACGATGACGCACGTTCCGGTCGAAAGGCAACACGCGCCGACAGGTGGCGGACAGAAGACCGTCGCGCAGTCCGTGTTGTCGCCCTGATACTCGCCGCCTGCGGTTGCGCATTCGGCAGGCCCGATCGTCGCCGACATGAAGCATGACCCATCGGGCAGGCAGCACGCGCCAGGTGTCGGACACGCTGCTTCCGCACAGGTGATGTTGTCGCCGGTGTAGGTGCCACCCTGCGTGGTGCAGTCGTCTGCAAAAATGACCGCGCATGAGCCGTCATCAAAGCAACACGCGCCGGGTTGCGGGCATGGGTTCGGATCGCAACTGGATTCCGCGCCGTTATAGATGCCGCCCGCGAGAACACAATCAGCGCCGGACACGTCCGTGGCGATCGAACAGCTCCCATCCGGGAAGCAGCACGCGCCAGGTTGCGGACAAATGACCGATGCGCACATCATGTCGCCGGCGGTGAACATGCCACCCAGCGTTTCCGTGCAGTCGGCCGGATCGGTTTCCACGCACGAACCGTCGGGCAGACAGCACGCGCCGATGATCGGACACGGGTTCGGGTCACATGTGAGTCCGGCACCCTGAAACGTTCCGCCTGCGTCCTCGCATGCTGCGAGCGTCAGCTCTTCGCAGACGCCTGAGTTGCCGTAGCAACACGCTCCGATGTTCTCGGTGAAGTCGTAGGTGATGCGCACGGTGCCTTCGCCGTGGACCATCGTGTTAATGATGACGGGGCACGGGCAACTCCCGGTGAATGCGCCGCCGGCGGTGACCATCGCGTCAAGGGTACCGGTGCCGATGAACGCGCTGAGATCATCAATCGACACGGCGAGTTGATCACTGGTCGTACATGAGATGACGACGGTGCCGAAGTCCACAAAGTCCGGGCCGGAACCGAAGACGCCGTCGAATGGACCGGCGGACATCTGCAAGGACGGCGTCAGGACGTCGGTGCACGTGATATCGAGTCCACCGATCGAGGATGACACGGTGCCTTCGCCACCGACGTTGATGTCATCGGTGGGTTCGCTGCCGAGGTTCTCGGCGGTGACGCTGCCGAGGATGGACGCATCGAGTTCCAGCGTGACGCCGGTGAGCGTGCGCGCCCCGTTCTGTTCATCGAACTGAGGAAACGGGACCGCGACCGTCACCGGGTCACCGATGAGGCCGGTCGACCACGGCGTTTCAATCAATTCGGACTGAGCTGGCCCCGAGGCCCACGCAGGCGCTGCAAGTGTCAGGCATGCAGCGATCGCGCCCGCGATGTTGCGGCGCATGGTCGTGCGCATTGTCGAATCCCACCCCATCACCTGTGTACCCACCTGGTCTCGCTGCGACGAACTGTCCTGGCGCCATTGGTCGTCACACGGACGGGCCAAATCGCCGGAAGTCGCCGAGCATCGGTTGGGATCACATCCTGTGAATCCCCGGAATAGTCGGCGTCTCTTCCCTTGAGACACCGCCGGACCCACAACACATCCCCGGACCCCACGAACAATTGTAAACCACCACACCTGAAGAACTTCGTCAGTCCTCAGTGGTTTCTACAGTAACGATACGGAAACGGTTGACGTCTACAAGCCCCTGATCGCTAAGCTTTAACGTCGGAATCACACTGAGCGGCAGAAAGCTCAGAGGCATGAAAGGGTCATGGTGGGGACATCCGAGTTCCCGGACCTTCTCGAGCACCTGCTGCTGTTGTTCCACCAGTGCCTCCGCGGATTCGTCCGAAAGGAGCCCTGCCAGGGGCAGCGGAAGGCACGCGAGCACCTTCCCCCCACGAACTACGCACTGACCGCCGCCATATTTGGTCAGGACCCGCGCTGCTTTTTCCATATCGATGTCATTCGATCCGACAACCGTCAGATTGTGGGAATCATGGCCGACCGTGCTCGCCAGGGCACCATCCCGAAATCCGAAGCCGGTGACGAATCCCAGCCCGATCGAGCCGCCTTTGCCGTGGCGTTCGATGACCGCGAGTTTCAGGAGATCGCGATCCGGGTCTGTGACGAGCTCACCGTCTCGACGGGTCGCGGGCATGACGAGATGCTCCGTCACGAGTGAATGCGGGTTCATGCCGATCACACGGATGTTTGCTGTCGGATTCGAGCTCTCGATGCGGAATCGGTGCGCGCCGAAGTCGTCCGGCAGATGGACGGTGTTGCGGAGATGCGCATCATCGGGGGCGCGATCAGCGGCGCGCGGCGGCGCGGTCATCACACCGTCTTCGGCCACGAGCACGCCATCGACGAAGACCTGGCGTGGCGACGGCGCGCGGGCATCATCAAACACGACAAGATCCGCGCGCATGCCCGGAGCGACTGCGCCGAGCTCGCGCTGGTTGTAGTGTTGCGCGGTATGTCGTGACCCCATGGCAATCGCCGTCACGGGATCGAGTCCGCACGCGATCGCGCGGCGGACGGCGTGATCGATGTGACCTTCATCGCGAAGGTCGCCGGGATGCCGATCATCCGTACAGAAGCAGCACCGATGCGCGTTCTCTGCGGTGACCACAGACACCAGTGCTTCGATATTGCGCGCTGCGCTGCCTTCGCGCAGATAGACCTGCATACCACGTCGCAGTTTCTCGCGCGCTTCATCCGCGGTCGTGCATTCATGGTCTGAGGAAATACCCGCGGCGATGTACGCCTGAAGCTCATCGCCGCGCAGGCCTGGACAGTGACCATCCACAATGCGATGTTCGAGGCCCAATCGGACCTTCTCGAGAACATCAGGAAATGCATGCACAACGCCCGGGAAGTTCATCATTTCCGCGAGCGCGACGACGCGATCATCGTCGAAGAGCGGGGCGAGATCATCGGCGCTTAACGCGGCGCCAGCAGTTTCCAGGTGTGATGCCGGCACGCAGGACGATGCAGCAAACATGATGCGCATCGGCAGGTCGCGAGCATCGTCCATCAGGAATCGCATGCCCGGAATGCCGCAGACGTTTGCGATTTCGTGTGGATCGAATACGACGCCGGTCGTGCCGTGCGGCAGCGCGAGGCGAACGAACTCCGAAGGGCGCATCATGGTGGATTCAACGTGCATGTGCGCATCGATGAATCCGGGCCCGACGTAGCTGCCGCCAACGTCGATGCGATGTGCGGCGTCTGTGTCATCACCGATGCGCGCGATCGCGCCATTTTTGATCACGACATTGACGTTGTCCTCGATGTCTCGGGTGAAGACGTTGATGACGCGCGCATTAGACAGTACGAGATCAGCCGGGGCATCACCCCGCGCCACGGCGATCAGTTCCGGGTCCGCCGGCATGGACGTTCTCCTTGCGCGGATTGGCGCTAGCGCGATGGATTCGCCCAGACGGCGCCGTCGCGAATCCACTGTGCGATGATCTCCGCTTCCTCGGCGGTGACCGCATCGCCGTCAGGCGGCATGAGCTTATCGAAGTCATCAGTGACCATGCGTTGCCACAGTGGGCTCGCGTCGGGGTTACCGATCACGATCGCAGGGCCTTCACCACCGCCAGCGAGCATGGCGGTCATGGAGGTCTGATCGAGTCCGCCGGACCGGTTGGCGCGTGTCGGGTTATGGCAGCGCAGGCAGTTCTGGTCGAGGATGGGAAAGACGTTGTTTACGAAGAACGCAGCGCGGGCATCGTTTGTGGTGATCGGCGCATCCGCATTGGGGTCTCCGTCTTCCGGTGCCGGTGTGTCCAAGATGCTGACGACGTCCGGCGTGCCCACGCCGAACTGATAGACCGCCGTGCCGCCTTTGTGAGCGGCCTGCGCCATCAACCCCGCGCTCAGGAGTGCGACGACGACGGCAAGCCAGGTCGCGCCAAGCCGCAGTGGCTTCTTCTTCAGCGCGCCAAGGCCGAGCAGGATGACGACGCCTGCGGCGAGAATGTATGTCCGGTTGGCGAGCACCTTGTGCTGATCGACAAGCAGATCGACGTGCTCCGGCAGTCCGCGCAGCTTCTCGTAGGCAGCTTCACCGCTGTTGACCGCCAGGCAGGCGCTGATGAACAACGCAACAAACAACGCGATGGTGATGATGCGCAGCATCTTGTTGCACGGCCGAATCGCCACCGCGAGCGCAAACGGCACGCCGAGGCTCGCGAGCGCGATCGGCATATGCACCATGACGGCATGGCGCGACTCGACGTGATTCATCGCTTCGGTCATTGAGAATGGTTCGATCATCGCTGGCAACTCCGTCGACGCTGGTGCTGGAACTCTATCGGCGGGCACCGTGCATGTCGATGATGCAACGGTCTCGCCACCCGCCGGTGAAATCAGGATTCTGTCGTTTCCGAGGCATGGCCGGCGACCTATCCTTGGGATTGGCGTCTACGACGTCGGGAGGAAGAACGAATGCTGACTCGAACGATTGCCGCGGTTCTGACGCTGTGTGCCTCAGGAACGCTCGCATACGCCGCGGGCGATGTCGAATTCTTTTCGTCATCGGATGTTGGTACATCGATGCCATCGCCGGTCGATGCGCTGGATGCAGCGCTGGGCGAACGCCCGGTCCGGCACGCGGAACTCGTCGACTACGCGAAGGCTCTCGCGGATGCCTCGCCGCGCGTGACGTATTCCTCATACGGCAGAACCCACGAAGGTCGCGAGCTTTTCTACCTGACGGTGACAAGCGAGGAGAACCACCGTCGACTCGAGGCCATTCGTGAGGCGAATCTGGATCTCGCCGACCCGCGCCGACTCGATGCGGATGCCGACGTCGATGCATTGATCAACGATCAACCCGCGATAGATCGGGGGATCTGCCCATAGCCCATCGGGTGCGGTGTCCAAGGCACAGGTATCAGGATCACTTGGGTGCAGCGGGTCAACGCGTTTGCCGTTTCTGCGCAGGCTCATATGCAGGTGCGGGAACTGCGTTTTTCCGGATAAGCCCACAATGCCAAGAGGGGTTCCGGCGGTGACGCGTTGTCCGGTTTGGACCGCAACTGAATCTTGTGCCAGAT
>JBCCFX010000206.1:0-6675 GCA_039029515.1 Planctomycetota bacterium | reverse complement strand
TTCGATCTCAGGATCTTCTGCTCGAAGGAGTCGTCGTGGGTTGTTCTCAGACGGTGAACGTGACATGTGCGGTCCTTGGCACGCTTAATTGCAAAGAATCAGCCTGCGTCGTGAAAACTCACTTCCAACTGAACGGGTCCAATCCCGCTTGTACATGGAATGGAAATACACGTCGCGCCAGACTGATCCGACAGACGGAAGTTCGAACCAAACACAACCGTTGGCGGCGTGATCGCGATCTGATACTGTTCCAGCGCGGATTTCGCGCGGCCCACGATCACGTTCGCAAGTTCGCCGACACAATCGGTGATGACTTCTTCAGGAACCTCATCCATACCGAGGTACGCCTTGACGAGTTCAATGGCGACCTCAGCGGGAAAGCTCACAACCGCACGACCAGCGACCGCACCACTGAAGCCGATGACGCCGCAGTATTCAAACGCGGGCCGGCCGTCCTGATTCAGGATTGGCTTCCCCACTTCGAGCGTCATCGAGAGATGCGTCACAAAGAGGTTGTGCAGACTGTCAATGAATGGTTGAAGGTACTCAACCTTGAACGCGTGCATACTTGGGGCGGTCGACTTCACGGGCGAACCTCCAAATCCAGTTGAATGATCATGTGGATCGGAATCGCCGATCACGCGGCGGCACCTACGGCTTTGTGCAGGGCTTTCAGGAGCACGTCAGGCGACACGGGTTTCAGAACGTAGCCATTCGCGCCCGCCTGAATCGCGGTCACGATGGACGTTTTTTCCGCCTCGGTCGTGCACATGATGACCTTGAGTGCCTGATACGCGCTGTCAGCACGGATCTTTTTCAGGCATTCCAAGCCGTTCATGACCGGCATGTTCCAGTCGAGAATCACGGCTTCCACCGGCGCACCAGAACCGGCTTCGGCGGCTAGCTTGTCAATCGCTTGTTGACCATCTGCGGCTTCGACGACGGTGTGTCCGTCGCCTTCAACCGTCTTCTTGACAATCAACCGAGCTGTCATCGAATCATCAACGGTCAGAATCTTCATTCGATCGCTACCTCTTCAAGGACGATGGCGTTCTCGGATGTGACCCTCCGCGCGCATCGCGGCACATGCGAACGATGTCGGCGGAATCGCTGGACGGATTCAGTCGTGAACGCACACAATCCACATTCATCGATCACCACCGATGGCTTTCGTCCTGTAAGCAAATCACCAGACTTCGCTTAACACGCCCAAGTGACGGACCGATCGACCTGTCAACGGTGCGGCCCGGAATGCCGCTCTGTTTGGCCCACGACATGTCCAAGACTGATCACGCCCATCACGATCTGATGCTCCGTTGTCCTGCCACGCTTCATACAGTGGATGACGTCGATGCCGCATTGATCCGGCTGCTGGACACGCTTGGTGTGACCGAGCGGCGTTTCGAGATGCGCATTGTGTGCCGCGAGGCATTACTCAACGCAGTCATCCATGGCTCTGATCAGCACGCGGACCGGACGATCGAAATCCAGATTGATGCAGACGCCGATGCCCTACAACTCCGCATTGCGGATGAAGGCACCGGCTTTCTACACACCGGCACGCATCACATTCCCACCGCCATCGCCGACGGCGGTCGTGGCCTCCCACTGATGCACCACTACAGCGATGAACTGATGTTCAACGCCGCTGGCAATGAAGTCACGATGCGGTTTCATTTCGGTGGTGATCCCCACCATGTCACCGCGCCCGAACTCGAAGAGAACGCCCCATGACACAGCATGATGATGATCGCCACGTCGTCGCGCCGGAAGGCACGATATCCATGTCGAACGCTGCCGAGTTTCGTGAGGAACTCCGAGCTGCGATTCACGACGGCGCACTCAACATTACCGTGGATCTCACGCACGTCGACATGATTGACTCGACGGGTCTTTCCATGTTCGTGCAGTGCCACCAGTCATTGAGCGAGAAAGGCGGAACACTTGAAGTGACCGGCCTCAGCGATGACATCCGCGCACTCTTCACCCTGATGCGACTCGATCAGCATCTCACGATTCGCAACGCAGCCTGAATACCGGTGACTGGAGACTTCTGATGAGTGGACATGACGAAATCCTCGAGAGTTTCATCGCCGAAGCTACCGAAGCGATTGCTGGTCTCGACAATGACTTTCTTTCGATCGAAGCCGCAGGCGCATCAGGCGATGCTGAGCTGATCAACAAGGTCTTCCGCAATATCCACTCGATCAAAGGGAGCGCTGGATTCTGCGGACTCAACGTCCTGTCCAAGCTCGCCCACGAGATGGAGAACGTACTCAATCTCATCCGAAACAACGAACTCACGCCAACAAGCGGCGTGATCGAAGTCCTGCTGCAGGGACTCGACGTGCTGACCGCCATGATTGGCGACGTCACGTCGTCTGAGACCGTCGACATTTCGGAGAATGTCAACGCGCTCCAGGCGGTGGCGCGCGGCGAGACGACATCGCCGGAAGTCGCGGAAACGCTTGACCGTGACATCGATGTCGAGCTTCCCGATGGAACACTTGCCTACCTGATGATCCCCGAGTACGACCTGGTCAGCCGACAGCGTGCGGGTCACAACATCTACTCACTTGGTATTGACGTCGTCAACGACGTCGAGCAGCGTGGTCAGTCCTTGATCGGCCTGCACGAGTTGATGATTGCAAATGGCGAAGTCCTCAACAGCTACGTCCGAACGGTCGGCATTGGCACGTTGGATGACCCGCTTCCGGACCGCCTTGATCTGATGGTGCTCTTTGCGTCAACGCTTGATCCCGCCGGTCTGGCCGACGCCCTGCTTCTCTCGGAAGATCAGGTCATCCGTATTGCGACATCAACCCAGACCGTATGGGGCGATGGCGCACCCACCGAACCCGAGTCTGTCGATACACCGGCAACCACATCTGTGGACTCCACGCCCGCGGCTGAGTCAGCGCCGTCAGATGCTGCCCCATCGAAAGCCGCAACACCGCAATCGGCAGCCAAGACAACCACGCCTCCACCCGCAGCCGCGGCATCACTGCGCGTCAATGTCCAGATTCTGGATCAACTCATGACGCTTGCTGGCGAGCTGGTGCTGAGTCGAAACCAGCTTGTGCAATGCATCGAGATGAATGATCCCAAGACGCTGGATTCGGTGGCAAGCCGGATCGATCGCGTCACCGCAGATCTTCAGGACGCAATCATGCGCACCCGCATGCAGCCGGTTGGAGCGGTGTTCAGCAAATTCCCGCGCGTGGTTCGCGATCTGGGCAAGAAGCTCGACAAGGAATGTGATCTCGTCGTCGAAGGTCGAGAGGTCGAACTCGACAAATCAATCATCGAGGCAATTGCCGATCCGCTCACCCATCTGATTCGCAACTCAATCGATCACGGCGTGGAACAGCCGGCCGATCGTCGTGCCAAAGGGAAGCCCGAGAAGGGACGAGTTGACCTTCGTGCCTACCACGAGGCGGGCAAGGTCGTGATCAGCATCGGCGATGACGGTGCAGGCATTGACGGTGATCGACTTCGCCGAAAGGCCATCTCCAGCGGCATGATGACGGAGACCGAAGCGAACAATCTCGATGAGCGAGATGCCGTCCGCCTCATCCTGCATCCCGGTCTGTCCACCGCTGAACAGGTGACGGATGTCAGTGGTCGTGGTGTCGGCATGGATGTCGTTCGGACGAATATCGAAGACCTCGGTGGCTCGATCGACATCGACACCGTCATCGACCAGGGAACGACGATGACGATTCGTCTGCCGCTCACCCTGGCAATCATCCCATCGCTGATTGTCCGTCATGGCGAGAAGCAGTTTGCCGTCCCGCAGTCAAATACAGCTGAGCTGATCCGCATCCGCCCGAGTGAAGTCGCGACGCGACTGCGCTCGGTCAAGGGTGCTGACATGCTGCGCCTGCGCGGATCGCTTCTTCCGCTGGTGCGCCTGAGTTCAATCCTTGACGAACCAGGGCAATTCGTGAGTCAGCATGATGGTGTACGACAGCCCAATCGTCGGTTGACGGTCGCGGACCGTCGTGACTCGACCGACACACCAGCAGCTGATCGTCGGCAGGCTGACGATCGTCGAGACGACACCAACGCGGGCAACATCAACATCATCGTGCTCGAGAACAGTGGCTTGCGTTTCGGCCTCATTGTCGATGAGCTTCACGATACACAAGAGATCGTGGTGAAGCCGCTTGGCTCGCACCTGAAGGGATGTCGCCATCTCGCGGGCGCGACGATCCTCGGCAACGGTGACATGGCGCTCATTCTGGATATCGCCGGCATCGCCGCGGTCGCGAACGTCACCATGGACGCCAACGACCCGGTGGACGAAGACAGTGACAGCGACCAGAATTCGATTCGCGAGTCACAGTCCGTCATGCTGTTCTCGGCCTGTCCATCCGAGACGTTCGCGATTCCACTCAGTCTCGTCAGTCGACTCGAACGCGTACGGCGCGACGATATTAACGTGTTGGGCGATGCTGCATTCATGGAATACGGCGATGAGACGATTCCACTCATCCGCCTCGATGACTATGTGACCGCTACGCCAACGCCATCGGACATTGACACCCTCAATCTCGTTGTCTTTACCGTCAACCAGAAGGTGTTTGGTCTCGTTGCACCCACCATTGAAGACATTCGCGATCTGCCCGCCAACATTGACACCGAGACAATGCGCGAGGATGGCATTCTCGGTTCCATGGTGCTCGACGGTCGCATGGTTCGATTCGTCGACATGGTGCACCTCGCTCGTTGTCGCCAGCCGCAGTACTTCGAACAGAGCGACTCGTCGGCCACCGGCACCAACCAGTCCACACCGGCAACACTCGTTCTTGCCGAGGACTCATCGTTCTTCCGTAAGCAGGTCGAGAGTTTCCTTGCCGCATCGGGCTACAACGTGCGGTCATTCGAAGATGGCGCACTGGCGCTCGAGTACCTGAATGAGCATGGCCACGACGTCGACCTGCTCGTGACGGACATCGAGATGCCCAATATGGATGGCCTGGAACTTGCGCGTGCATGCCGTAGTACGCCGAAGCTTGCAGAAATGCCAATTATCGCCCTGACCTCACTCGCCGAGGAGTCGGACATCCGTCGTGGATACGAGTCCGGCATCGACGACTACCAGATCAAGATGAACCGCGATGCACTTCTCGCGGGAATCGACCGCCTGCTCAATCCCGTGGGAGCTGCCGCATGACGACCACGCTCGAATCAACGCGCACGTACTCGATCGTCCATATTGACGATATCACCCTTGGCATTCCGATCGATCGCGTCCGCGAGATCAATCAGAACATGAATATCGTTCCGGTGCCTGGCGCACCGCGCATCGTGCGCGGCATCATCAATCTCCGCGGTGCCGTCCTGACGGTGATTGACGTGCGCGCCGCGCTGCGGCTTCCGGTCCGCGACGATCTCACAGAGTGCTGCAACATTATCGTCTCATGTGATGATGAAACAGTGGCGCTTCTCGTGGACAGCGTTGGGAACTTCGTTGATGCAAGTCCCACTGATGTCAACTCAGCGCCCGGAAACGTCAATGCCGTAGCCGGCGAATACCTCACGGGCATTCTCAATCGAGATGACCATCTCGTCGGCATCATTGACATCGATGCCCTTCTGTTGCTTGACGAACACACCGACGCTACGAACGCCAACGCCTGACGTCACGCTTCCCTGCTGGAACGCCGGCCTTTCACCGCTCTCATTGGAGTGAGCCATGAACATCCGAACCAAGCTTGTCATGACGTTTGCACTGTGCGGTATCGTTCCGCTCCTCATCGCTGGCGTCGTGCTGTACACGACCACGATGAAGAACATGGAGTCTTTGCAGAACAGCGGCGTTGCGCAGCTTGAATCGAAAGTGTCCAACGCCCTGATTGCTCAGCGGAGTATCAAGGCAAACAACGTCAAAGATTACTTCGGGCAGATCCAGGATCAGGCAATCACCTTCACGCAGAACCTCATGGTGATTGATGCGATGCAGAGCTTTGCGTCCGCGTACGACTCGTACATTGACGAGCGAGGACTCTCCACCGAAGCACTTGCCGAACAGAAGCGAGCACTGTGGTCATACTACGCCCAGGACTTCACGCTTGAATTTGCGGCACACAATGACGCCACCGCCGACATGGCGACGTACTTTGATCACCTGAGCCCCGCCGCCATTGCGCTGCAGCACACGTTCATCCATGCCAATCCACATCCACTGGGTTCGAAGCATGAACTGAGTGAACTGCCGGCGGATGACTCTGCATACGCCGCCGCACATGAGCGATTCCATCCGTCAGTGAACTCGTACCTCCAGTCGTTCGGCTTCTATGACATCTTCCTCGTTGAACCACGAAACGGAACCATCGTCTATTCGGTGTTCAAGGAGCTCGACTATGGCACGTCCCTGATTGACGGACCGGTTGCGCAATCCAACCTTGGCCGTGCATTTCGTGCGGCAAACCGCATGTCATCGCCCGACGACTGCGCTCTCGTTGACTTCGAAGCGTATCTCCCGTCGTACAACGCACCGGCCAGCTTCATCGCCTCACCCATCTTTGACGGTGACACCAAGGTCGGCATTGCCATCTTTCAGATGCCGGTGAGCCGCATCACGGCGTTGATGGCGGACCGCGCTGGTCTCGGAGAGTCAGGCGAGACGATTCTCGTGGGACCCGACATGCGCATGCGGTCGAATTCTCA
>JBCCFX010000205.1:0-6698 GCA_039029515.1 Planctomycetota bacterium | reverse complement strand
TTTCGAGACCATGATTGCGAACTGCTCTTGACATCCCAAACAACGATCCAGCCATCGCCGGAACATGTGGCAATTCGTTGGCCGTCCGGGCTGAACTCAACGCTCCAGACGTCGTGCGTATAGCCGCCAAACTCGCGTTCCAGCTCAAACGTCTCGGCGTTCCACAGTCGAAGGTTTGAGTTGCCACCAGCGGAAACGATCCATTGACCGCTCGGGTCGTACGCGATCGACGACAACCACGAAGTGTGGCCGGTGAGCACCGCAAGTTCGCGGCCCGACGAGAGATCCCATATGCGCACGGTTGCATCCGCGCCGCACGTGGCGAGGCGTGTTCCATCCGGGCTGAATGATGCACCTGTGACCACGCCGGCGTGTCCACGCAGTTCATGCAGCAGGGTCTCGGCGTGAAGATCCCAGACTCGCGCGACGCCATCCTGGCCAGTGCTGGTCAGGAAGTGGCCGTCAGGGCTGTATTCAATATCACGGATGCCATCGGCTGCATGCTCGCCAAGTGTCCGGCCGCGATCCTGCGCGATATTGTCGAGCCAGGACCATTCAAGACCGCGCTCGGCCGGATCACATGCATCAAGAATGCGGCGTGCTTCATTGAGGTTGCCGTTCTGGATGGCCACTTCCGCGGCGCGAACAGACATCGCATAGAGCAATCGGGAATTCTCTTCTGCTCGTGACTCCGCAAGCGCCGCAGCGGCGATTGCTTTGCCCTGCTGCACCTTCGCAACTCGCTCGGAGTCTCTGGCGCGATCGAGACTCTGGCCCGCATAGATCGCAAACGTCGTCGCGAGGATCACGCTCGTCAGCAGCGCGGTGATGACGATGCTCGCCGCGGTCACCGCCACACGATTCCTGCGTACCAATTTGCGCATGCGGTACATCGCGCTGGGAGGAACCGCCGTGACTGGCTGATCATCGAGATACCGCTGAAGATCGGATGCGAAGTCGTTGGCACTCGGATATCGTCGCTGACGATCCTTATCCAGCGCGGTCATGACGATCCAATCCAGGTCGCCGCGCATGACGCGGCTCAGATTCGATGGTTCGACACTCCGCGAACGAGCAATCAACTCGAGTTCATCTCCCATGGTGCTCAGGCGCATACTCGGCCGTGGCGGTTCCACTTCGCGGATGACGCGCTGCATCTCCACGAGACCGGCCTGGCGAAGCTCGCGTGCCGGCAGTGGCGGCGTTCCGGTCAACAACTCGTACAGCAGCACGCCAAGTGAGTAGATGTCGGTTCGCGTATCGATGTCGATGCCCGACATTTCCGCCTGTTCAGGACTCATGTATTGCGGCGTTCCGACCATCTGCCGGAACTCTGTGAACAATGTCTTGTCCGTCAATGGCGAGCTGATCGCCTTCGCGATTCCGAAGTCAATGACCTTGGGTACAGGGCGACCATCATGGACGGTGACCAGCACGTTCGTGGGTTTGAGATCGCGATGAATGACGCCCTTCTGATGTGCATGCTGCACCGCAACCGCAACATCAATCATGATCTCAAGTCGTTCTCGCGTGGAGAGTTTGTTCTTGTCACAGAACTCCGTGATGGGCACGCCGCGCACAAGCTCCATGACGAAGAACGGCCGACCGTTCTCCGTTGCGCCGCCATCGAGGACGCGCGCGATGTTTGGATGATCCATCATCGCCAGAGCCTGGCGCTCGGCCTCAAAGCGCGCGAGCACCTGACGTGTGTCCATGCCGGGTTTGACGATCTTCAATGCGACACGGCGCCGAACCGGTTCGAATTGTTCCGCCATGTAAACGGTGCCGAAGCCGCCTTCGCCGATCTTCTGCAGCAACTTGTAGTGACCAATGACGGTACCGACCTGTTCGCCAACTGCAGCGTGTGCAGAAGTCTCATCGTTGTCCGGCAGATCAAGGAACTCGCCCGCCTCGGCGTACGCGCGAAGAAGCGATTCAACTTCTGCACGGAGTGAGTCGTCGGCTCCGCACGCCGATTGCACAAAGGCTGACCGGCGATCTTCGGGAAGTTCCAGTGCTTCCCCGAGAATGTCCGCCGGCCTTTGATCCACCCGATAGCTCCTTGCAATGTCTCGTTCAGTGATCCACGGAGGAAAGCCTCTGGCCAATCCATCCGTCAATTCTTTTACTCGTCCATGGTGCGTTCGAAACGCCAGCTCCCGAAAATTGCGGCAACGATCTTGCCGTCCTCTTCAACGAACCGGACAGGCATAGCCGTGTCGCGGACAAAGAACTGCGTCGGCGATTCGGGCATCAGGCGAGCATGGTCATCCCAGGTTGGTTCCGCCCACAACTCGCCGTTTCGATACTCCACGGTTGCGGACCCCCAACCTTCCACGGTGTACACGCCTTCGACATTCTTGAACTGTGAATCAGTCAAGTCGACCACGTGCTTGACCTCAGGTTCGAAGCCTGTCCATCCATACTCGCGCGCCACGGTCAGCGCGAGCTCATGGCACAACTGGCCGCCACCATCAGAGTTTGTCATGACGACGACGCCATCACCCGTTGCGAGCGACATGGTCATCCAGCATCGAAATCCCTCGTTCGCACCACCGTGGGCAATGCGCGTACCGTTGTCCTTAACCTCGAATCCCAGGCCCCACTCATTCAGGCCCGGCTCGAGCGCAGTCCGCAGGACGTCCATACTGAGGACCGGATGCGTGTGACTATGCTGCGCGTCGTAAATCGAAATCATGCATTGCGCCAGATCAGTCGGTGTCGTCCAGAGCCCAGCGGCCGCGCGCTGAGGATACGTATGCGCGCCACCATCAACCGGTCGATCAACATCCCAATAGCCGACCGCTGCATTGTCACGCAGCGCGGGGCTGATCGGCTGGGCAAATGCGCTGCGATTCATGTTGAGCGGTTCCAACACGGCGCCATCGGCGAACGTCGCGAAGTCCTGTTGCGTTACATCTTCAACCAGCACTTCCATAATCGTGTAGCCACCGCCGGAATATCGAAATGCTTCGCCAGGCAATGCCTCGACGACAACGGCATCGGTATTGCCATCTCCACGTAAAATGCCTGCCGCGGACGGGATCTCGGCGTCTGGTGCGAACCCGGGAAAGCCATGGACGTTCAATCCCGCCGTATGGTTGAGCAGCCTGCGCAACGTCACCGATTCGGTCTCGGTGTACGTCGATGCTGGAATCGACCATTTCTTCAGGTCTGATGTGACATCTGTGTCGAGTGCCAGACGTTCGTCATCGACAAGCGTCAATGCGGCCATCGCCGCAATGGGCTTGCTGATTGATGCGGCCTGAAAAACAGTCTCTGGTGTTGCCTTGCGGCCTGTGGCACGGTCGGCCTGCCCCCAGGCGCGTGACCACGCGATCACGCCATCATCAATCACGGCGACGCTCACTGCAGGAACGCCAAGTGACTCCATCCTTGCTTCAAGCGTCGGCAATGCCGTCTCTTCACCCGCGATGATGAAGCCCGGCGACACCGCGGCTTCGAGCGCTTGAATGGGATCAGCCTGATCATGTGCATGCGCCTGTCCAGCGGTTGCCACGCCAATGGCGATGACGTGCAGCCAGACGGCCGATCTGATCGCGTTCAAATTGAAGTGGATTGGCGGACCGTGATCCTCAGTGGTCGCCAGTGCTATGCCCGAATTGCTCGCCTGATCCTGTGTCATCTGACTGCTCCTTGGCCATCTCTCGATACAACCAGGCGCGGGCGAAGGCCCAGAGTCGATCCACCTGGCGCGGGCTGATATTCAGGGCCGATGCCGTCTGTTTCACCGTCAGGCCCGCGAAGAACCGGAATCGCAGCACAGCCGCAGCATCCGACTGCGTATCCTCCAAGCGACGAATCGCGCCATCGAGCGCCAGGATTGTTTCAGAATCTGATTCTGCCAGGTCCATGATGTCGGTCAGTGGTTGCCGCTGGCGACCGCCACCACGCTTCACGCGGCCCTTCCCTCGAGCGTGATCGAGCAGGACGCGCCGCATTGCTTCGGCTGCCGCAGCGTAGAAGTGTGCCCGATTCGCCCATGGCAATTCGCGGTCGCCAACCAGTCGCAAATAGGCCTCATGAACGACTGCTGTGGCCTGCAGGGTGTGGTCAGGCCGCTCCGTCGCAATCGCATGCTGGGCCGCTGCTCGAAGCTGCTCGTATACCAACGGCAACAGGCGCTCGATCTTCTGCTCCGCGCTGAGGTCGTCAACGAGGATGTCGCGGGTTATGGATTCGGGCTCAGATTCCATGGCAGCGTCACTATACGACGGCGCGGATGCTCAGCGTGACGTCATGCATTATCGGCCATGCTGAATCAGTTCGTGCGCATGTGACAAATCAGGAACGATCGATCTAAGGGTATCGCGATTCGACCGTGAGACTCGTGGAGGCGCAGGCAACACTCGGAGGGAAACGCATGCTCGTTCGCATCATCATCTCATCATCCATCCTGATGGCAGGCACGTTGGCAACGATGGCATGGTCGCCCACCACGACGGATGCTGAAGTGCCAGCGCAACCAGTGACCTGTGATGACATGCCACCCCAGCACGTTCCTATGCTGCGATGTGGCACACCTAACCCGGAAGAGGCGATCAACATCATCAGTTGCGGCCCCGCGCCAGCGCCGGAACCGCTCCCGTGCCGACGCTGCCCACCGTCTGTGCGCACACCGCAGTTTCGATCACATGACTTCACAGAGAACCGCAGTCACGGTATGCCCGTCGGCACGATGCAGATCGTGACTTTCTATGACGGCGCAAACACGCACTCCGCTTCAATCGCATTCGAATACGATCATCCGCAGCTCGGCCGCGCATGGTTGGCGTTGCGCGAACTTCCTGCATCCACATCGAATCAAGGTCGCCTCGGCACCTTTGAGTACGACCTCGCCGGCGCCACGCTCACTGGTCGAGTCCGCATCAGCGGCATTGAACCGAACGGTGTCATCGACGGTCTCGCATTCGGCGTGATCTGGCGCGATGCGACAGGATTCCATACGTGGCGAAGTATTGCGCCGAGTGCGAGGCAACATGCAACGATGGTTGGCGCATGGCCTATCGCGCTCCATGAGAAACAGTTCATTGCACGCACACCGTATCTAAGTTCCGGGATGGCGCGCCAACAAGCGAAGGTCGCGATCTTTGGCGCGGAATACCTCAACGATGGAACCTACGTGTTCGAACTCAATGATCGGGTTCAATATGAAGCCGTGAAGCGGTATTGCGAGTGCTGCACAGGCTGATTCGATCAAGAACTGTCGACGATGCGAAACGTCGGTCAATGGATTCGGAATACCATTGGAGCATGCAGTCGACCTGGCATCCTGCACCTTCGTCACTCGCAGGTATTCTCGCGGGGATCTGGTCCGTCCACGCGGATCAGCACACCGATCTTGCCGCTCGCGTCCTGCCTGACAATTCGACATCACTTGTCTTCCAGCGCGTACACGCGGCACTCGTCTCTTGCGCCGAGAACCGGGTCAGGCACTGGGCTCCTGTTGCCGTGTCCGGACCGCGCACCGGTGCGTTCGAGTTCACGCTGCGTGCGGGCGGTTCGATGATGATTGTCGAACTCCACCCCGCGGGTGCGCACGCGGTCCTTGGCGTGCCGATGAAGTCACTGACTGATCGTGGCGAAGCGCTCTCGGATGTGATCGGCCCCGTGCCCGGCGCGCTCGTTGATACGGTGTGCAGTGGTACGGATGACGTGACGGCCATTCAAGCGATCGAGTCCTGGTTGCTTGAGCGGGTACGAAAGCACCAGCGCGTGTGCGCCGCCACATCGCTCGTTGTCGACGAAGTCATCCGGACAGCCGGTGGCATCCGTGTGGACGACCTCGCCGCGCGCGTGAGAGTTTCACGTCGCCACCTTGGCCGTCTGATGCAGCAGCAGCTCGGCATTTCCCCAAAGCTGTTTGCTCGAATTGTTCGCTTTGATCGAGCGGTCGAATTGGGACGTTTCGCGTCACATCTCACGTTGGCGCGCATCGCTGTCGAAGCTGGCTACGCCGATCAGGCCCACATGAATCGCGAATTCGTGGATCTGGGTGGTATTCGCCCCAGTGACCTGCGAAGTGACGCCGGCGCCATGATCTGGTGAGATGTCCCATTCGTTCAAGACCTCCGGGCGGCATCACGTAGAGTGAGCTTTGTCATCCCGCCTCCACGCAAACAATCGCGGGATTAGCCCAGGAGATCTTCCATGTTCACCCCACGAAGAACGCTCAGCGTTATCGCTTTGATCGCCATCGTCACCATCGGCGTCGTCTCTCTCGGTACGGCCGATGGCACACAACCGAAGTCCATCAAAGACATCATCACATCCTACGTCCAGGATTTTCGATCTGATCGGTTTGCCGAGGAAGCGCGTCTATTCGGCATCACCGTGCCGGACCATGGTGAGTGGCATATTCGTATCACCGGTGAGAAGGCCGGCGACAACTGGACCGTTGAACTGAACGATGGGCCTCCACCAGTGCCGACCTTCATTTATCGGGTCGACGCAGACACGTTGCGCGCAATTGATGCCGGCGAACTCAACGGTTTGACCGCACAAGGCAAAGCGTTTGCGAGCGACTTCGCTCCGATGGACGCCATCAATATGGAAGGGTTCGAGCCGACGTTCTCGGAGGAAGCCGCGATCAATGCATTCTCGTTCCACTTCTGGACGCGCGGCTTCCCGGAGATCGTTCCGTTCGGCGAAGGCATGACGCGTCGCGCACACGGATC
>JBCCFX010000204.1:0-6768 GCA_039029515.1 Planctomycetota bacterium | reverse complement strand
CTCGCGCAGCAGGCGCGAGCGGGTCTTCTGGTTGCGGATGCGGTCCGCCACTTCGGGTCCGAGCTGATCGACGCTGGACCAGATGTGGGTATGAAGATCAATGATCATGCAGTGCCATCCTGAGCTGTCCGTCGCGGCAGCGTGCCATTGTACTGATTCCAACCCTCATGTCATCGGCAGGATTCGCCACGGCGTTGACAATCGACGAAACGAGGTGACCCAACATATTGTGGGTAACCTGGCCGTACGCCGTCTGGATGGGCATCAGGTCATCACCGACGGAGGTACTGGAGTGCTTCTCGTTCGTATTCGAGCTCGCCGACCACGAGGGTGGGATCGTTCGCGGCCGCGGCATAATCGCCATTGAGTAGTTCCGTGACGATCCGCATGCGCGTTTCCGGGTGCGGGTGCGTGGACATGAACTCAGGCTGACGCGCGCCCTCCGATGCTTCGCGCAGGACGTTCAGGACTTCGAACATACCGCGTGGCGTGTACCCGGCGAGCACGAGATACTTCACGCCGAGTCGGTCGGACTCCGCTTCCTGATCGCGCCCGAACTTGAGTTGGTACCCGCTGCTGGCCATGTTGGCGGCCATCAGCGCGAGTTGCGATTCGGTCAGCTGGCCGGTCAGCGAGACGCCGATCTCCAGCGCGGTCGCCTGGCTGATGCGCTCATTGACGTGCTTGCCGGTGACGTGGCCGATCTCATGGCCGAGGACGCCGGCGAGTTGCGATTCGTTGGACAGTCGTTCGAGGAGGCCGCGGCTGATGAAGACACGTCCGCCGGGCAACGCGAATGCGTTGACGATGTCGGATTCGAGGGCGATGAACTGCCAATTAATGTGGTCGTAGCTTGAGTGCACGTTCGCCGCGAGGCTCTGTCCCACTCGATTCACGTAACTCCGGACCTCAGGTGATGCGATCTCGCCGCCGTATTCCTGCGTCAGTTGCGGCTGGGCCTGGGCACCAAGCGCTTCCATCTGCTCCGGCGGCGGCTCAAACATCAGAAACTGGCTTCGACCCGTCGCCGGGTTGGTGCTGCATTGCACCAGGAGGGCCGCACTCGTCAGGAGCACACACAGGCTGAGAATCCGTCGCATATCCGGCCTCCATCTCGTCGCAGCGTGATGCGGCGACTACCATTCCACACGCTTATGACCCACCCGAATGAAACCCATTCCGCGGCATGGACACCCACCGATCTTGAGTCTAACCCACATGCGGCCCACGACAAGGCGCAGCGTGTTCAACAGATGTTCGGATCGATCGCGGGCTCGTATGACCTGAACAACCGGGTGCATTCGCTCGGTCGTGATCAGGCCTGGCGTCGAGCCGCAGTCCGCATGGCCGAGGTCACATCCACCGATCATGTGCTGGACGTGGCGTGCGGTACGGGTGATCTCACTGAGGCTTTTGCGAACGCTCGGCCGGCGACGGTGGTCGGCCTGGACTTCACCGCGCCGATGCTGGATATCGCCCGTGAAAAGTGGTCGCGGCACGCCGATGACTCGATGCCTGCACCGACGTATATCGAAGGCGATGCCATGGCGTTGCCGCAGGACAATGCCAGCGTTGATGTCGTGTCGATTGCATTCGGCATCCGCAACGTCGCGGAGCCCGATCGCGCGTTCGCTGAATTCAGGCGCGTACTTCGCCCCGGCGGACGTCTGATCGTGCTGGAGTTTGATGAGCCGCGATTCGCACTCGCTCGGTTCGGTCACCGGCTGTACACCCATCACATCATGCCACGGACGGCATCGCTCATCGCGCGCGACCGAAGCGGCGCATATCGATACCTTCCGCGCTCGATTGACACATTCATGAATCGCGATGCGATGAAGGCGGCGCTGCTCGAAGCCGGGTTCGATTCGGTCCGTCAGCGGTCAATGACGTTCGGCACGGTGACGATCAGCCGCGGCGACGTGCGAGCCTGATCTCCTCGAATCTCAATGGCATCGGCAGGCGAATGCACAGGCATGACCCGAGCCATGATGATCATCTGCGGTTGTGTGCTTTGTGTCGCGTTGGCTGGAGCCGCGACGACATGCCATGCCGGTGCGGACGCCGACGCTGCAGCATCGGAGTCACAGGTGATCCGCGAAGGCGTGTACCGGATGTCGTATTTCGGCAAGACGCTTGGAACGGAGACGTTTGAGATCACGCGGACGTCAACCGGCTATGTGATCAATGCCAGGCTCGATTCCAATCTGGACAGTCAGGTCTCATCCGAGGGGACGTATGAGCTGGATGCGAATCGCAGGCTGATCCGCGCGACGTACCGTCCGTTCGATGGCTCGGGTATCGAGGCGGAATACACCGTCACCGATGGGTCGATCGTGAGTGTGGCTCGAAAGGGTGATGACGTCGTCGGAGAGCAGGTGATCGAACTGGATTCCGACACCGTGATCGCAGGGCCGCATTACGTCACGGACTTCTTCGTCCTCGAACCACTGGGCCATCGCCTCAAGGAAGAGAAGACCTACCAGGCGGTGACATTCGGTTTTGACGGTTGGAAGATCAATCCGGACGTCACAATGAAGACGACGCGGGACAAGGACCGCACGCTCCGCAACGAGGAGGACAGGAAGGTCTCGACGTCGGTGTATCGCTGTGACATCACGACAGGCGATGATCGATTCAAGACGCAGTCCTGGCTCGACGCGGATGGCGTATCGCTGCGAATCACCGTGGCGGCTCCGATTGGCAAGATGACCGTCCGGCTTCAGCCGATTGACGAGACCTGAGCCGCCTCGCTCTCTCATGTGAAGCTGGGAAAACAGGCGGTGAATCCGATTCCGGATTCGGCAACCCGTGGTCGCCGGGTCGGTAGTTATGATGTATGGCGATGATTTCCCGACCGGATGAACTGAAGCTGATCCATCGAGCCAAGAAGGGCGATGGGGCAGCAATCGAGGGCCTGATCAGGGCTCATCAGGATGCGCTCTTTGCGTTCATGCTGCGCATGTCAGGTCGTGTGGATGTCGCGGAAGACATCGTTCAGGAAGCATTCGTTCGCGTGCTGAAGAATATCGACCGCTTCGACGATCGATTTCGCTTCAGCACGTGGCTGTTCACGATTGCCAAGCGTCTGTACATCAATGCGATGCAGAAGCAGCGTCCGACCTACGACACCGATTCACTCGGAGGTCGAGAGGGAAAGGCTCGCACGCCTGGGCGATTGTCGGCGGAACGCGAAGTGCGCGGCAACGCACGCGATGTGCTTGCGGTTGCACTCGAGTCGCTGACCGAACAGCAACGCGAGATCATCCTGTTGTTCCATCAGCAGAATTGGCCGATTGGTGACATCGCGGTGCATCTCGGCATGCCGGAGGGAACGGTGAAGAGCCACCTTCATCGCGCCCGAAAGCGCATGCGTCGATTCATTGCCGCCGATCGTGTCATGTTGCGCCAGGCCGAGGAGGTCTGGTCATGATCTGGCGCAATCCTTCACCGTCCGACGAGAAGCCGTCGTTTGACATGCTTCGTTCCGATTCGCAGCAGGCACGCCCATCGCGTGACCTGACGCCATCGATCATGGGCCGGCTTGGCTACATGCGATGTCACGAGCGTGCATTGTCACGAGCGCGCCGTCGGCGCACGATCAATCGGCTGGTGCTGGTGGCGGCGGTTCTGACGGTCGGCATTGGCTCGTTGCGCGTGTACAACGCGAGTGATCTTGTTCGACAGCCGGATGGATTGACGATGCCTGGCGCGATCGATGCGGATTCGCGCCAGCAGAGCGATCGCATGCATCGTGCCATCGACTTCATTCGGAATTTTGCGCCCGAAGCCGAGACGTCAAGCCCGGCTGCGCCGGCGCACGATGAACCGCTCGCCGTCGGTCCGATGCGGTTCATCTGATCTCGCATGGAGCGCGAATGGCGATGCGACTGCTCACCCTGATCGTCACCATTGGCTTGTGGGTCAATACGACCCACGGTGCGGTCGATCCTTTTGCCCATGCCCATGCGCTGCCGGCGGATATGACGGCCTATGTGCACGTCAGCGATGTGGCGGCGTTGCGAGGCACAACCGCGCGCGAACTGCTGCAACAGGGAAGTCGATTCGGGATCGTCGGTGATGGCGTCCGAACTGTCTGGGAAGGCCTTGCCAAGCGCGCGGACATGGACAGCGCATCGTTGTTCGACGCGTGCTTCGGTCAGTCGTTCACAATGGCCGTCCGGGACACTGATGATGCCGGCCGCGCGTGGGTTGTCATCGGTGAAGGTGATGCGGCGCAGCTCAAGGACATTCTCAATCGACTCGAGCCACAGTTCATGGCGCCGAGTCTCGGCTTTGCATTGATGCGGCTGCCGGAGACAGACCTGATCGTGGCGCGCGACGGTGGTCGATTGGTCATTGCGCCGGTCGCACAGAAGCAACTGCTTCGCGACACGATGAAGCGATTGCACGTCAACGCGCAAGGCGGCCTGGCCGACGACCCGGTCATTCGCGCGTTCACGATTGACACGATTGGTGGCACTATCGGCGGCTGGGTTCGCGACGACAGGCCGAATCCGGGCTCCATGGCCATCGTTGCGCAGCCGGACGGCAATACCGTTCGTGCGCGCGTTCGCGGCGACTACGCGGTCGCGCCATTCCAGCGGACGGCGACGAAGCGGCGTTGGGACGCGGGTCTGATGTCTCGATTCGAATCTGATGCGCTCATCGTGATGATGGAGCCGACCGATGTCACAGGTGGTCCGGCAACGCAGTATGTCGAGGAAACACTCGGGACACCGTGGCCGGGCATGACGAACGGCGAGCCGCATGGCGAGTCTCGTATGTTCATCGTGGCCGACATTGAAGGCCGGCAGGCAGAGGAAGCGGTCGATCTTCGACTACCCACCGTCACCCTTGTGGTGCCGACGACATGGGATCGAGCCAAGGCAACCGAAGCGCTCGACGCGCGGTTTCGCGACATCAGTGCGTCGGTCTGCGAGTGGGTCGACGCGGATGCCAAGGATCTGTTGATCGGACTCGAGGGCGAGGGGCCGCGTCAGTTTGATCTCGCTGCGGTCGTTGATCCGGAGTTCCCGCTGCTTGATCAGGTCTCGATCAACTGGGATACGGTGTCATCAGATGACGATGCAGCTGAGGCCTACTGGGTCATGTCGAGCCATCCCCAGGCGCTCAAGTCGACGTGCGAGACCCTTGGCAATGAGGCACCGATCCGGCCATGGCTTGGACGGTGGTCGAGCGTCGGTTCAGCCAATGGGATTCGGCTCAGCCACCATCTTCGGTCCTATGCGGAAGGTGCTGCGTTGCTCGCCGAGGATGACGATGCGCTCGCATTTCGTGATGTGATGACCATGTGTGCTGATCTCGCTGAGGTGATTGATCGTGGCCGCTGGGCATTGTCGAGACCGACGGCAACCGGGTTTGAGATCAGGCTGGAGCTTCGCCTCGCTCCGCCCCGCACCGTAGATTCGCGCTGAAGCGCGACGTTTCACCTCAGCCCCTCAAAACAGATTCGTGGACGAACGGTCGATGAGGTCGATTTCGTCTCATTGGCCGGTATCATTCCGCCTCACCATGACGACCAGCACCCATCTACTTCGCAATGTGGCGATCATCGCGCACGTCGATCACGGCAAGACGACCCTCGTCGATTCACTGCTTGCATTCTGCGGTACGTTGCGTCCGAACGAGGCGCAACCGGTCTGCGTGCTGGACAGTGATCCGCAGGAGCGCGAACGAGGGATCACGATCTTCTCAAAGAATTGCGCCGTCAACTATGCGCCGACAACGGGGCCGAATGCTGGTTCAACGTATCGTGTGAATATCATCGACACACCTGGTCACGCCGATTTCGGTGGCGAGGTCGAGCGCGTACTTCGCATGGCGGATGGCGTGCTGCTGCTGGTCGATGCCTTTGAAGGACCGATGCCGCAGACGCGCTTTGTGTTGAGCAAGGCGTTGGAGCTCGGACTTCGTCCGCTGGTCGTCCTGAATAAGGTCGATCGTCCGGAAGCACGGTGCGATGATGTTATCGACGAGATCTTCGATCTGCTGATCGATCTTGGTGCGGATGACGAAATGCTCGAGTTCGATGTCATCTATGCATCGGGTCGTGATGGCTGGGCCGCCACGTCGCTTGACGGCGAGCGCACAACCATTCAGCCGATCCTCGATGAGATCGTCGAGCGTGTGCCGCATCCAAGTGATGACCCGACAGCGCCGCTTCAGATGCTGATCACCACGCTCGACTATTCGGAATACGTCGGCCGCATTGCGATCGGTCGCGTGTACGCGGGAACGCTGACGGCAGGATCCAGCGTGGCGATCTGTCGCGCTGACGACAAGGTCGAGCGCGTGCGCGTGCAGAAGCTGCATCAGTTCGCCGGACTGGGCCGGATGGAAGTCTCGGAGATTCACGCCGGCGATCTTTGTGCGGTTGAGGGTATTGGCGAGTCTTTTGATCTGGGCGACACGATCGCGGATCCGGAACGGCCAGTTGCGTTGCCGCGCGTGGCCGTCGATGAGCCGACCCTGCACATGCTGTTCCGCGTCAACGATTCGCCGTTCGCGGGACGTGAAGGCAAGTTTGTGACCTCACGCCAGTTGGCCGATCGGCTGCAGCGTGAGACACAGGCCAACGTCGCATTGCGGGTTGAGACCGGCGCATCGCCGGAAGAATTCCAGGTGTCAGGCCGCGGTCTGCTGCACTTGAGCGTGCTGATTGAGAACATGCGGCGTGAAGGCTATGAGCTCTCGGTCGGCCGTCCCGACGTGATCGAGCGCGTTATCGATGGCACCATGTGTGAG
>JBCCFX010000203.1:0-6817 GCA_039029515.1 Planctomycetota bacterium | reverse complement strand
GTTGACTCTATTGAAGAACTCGCCGATGTGTGTCATAGACAGTGGCATGGGTTTAAGCTCCCGACCGCGGTGCTCGCAACTGTCCCGGTTCCAGAGCAGTTCGAAGTAACCGGGTTGGAAGAGGTCATTGCGCAGCTTGATCGATCTTCGTCTGATGCTCGATCCGCTCGAACGCCAAACGTGCTCCGGGACGTGATGGACCACACCGAAGGCCGGTCGCTGCTTGCCAATCTGGCACTGCTGCGTCAGAACGTTGCGGTGGCATCAAAGCTCGCGGTCCGTTTGGCCGATACATGGGATGTGGACCCTGTTTCCACACCGCCAGACAGGCCTTGAATGCCTCTTTCGGCTTGACAGCCGGGTTTCGACCTGCTCTACTTGGTGAGCGGGATTGCGAATTACCGGGTGTCGCCCCGCTTCCGAAAACGATTGTGTTTCAGTTCGCGCGCTCAACTTCGCGGTGTCTGTGTCATCGATGACATCAGGCGAACCGTCTTCGCTCCCGGCTTTACGATGTCGCGCGAACCGTCTTCAACCGATGACGATTGACTCTGCCAACACCACGGATTCTCCGGATCCCGCGAGCACGCTCGACGGCATCCTGGAATGGCCCAAGGGCAACGAAGGCCGCTTGCGCCAGTTCGACAATGGGATCGTTGAGAATTCCAGCGACCCATACGTTCCGCAATCACTCGCGGACCAGTATCCATTGCGCCAGGGGCAAAAGATCAAGGTGAGTGTGACCAAGAAGAAATCACGACGACGACGCGGCAAAGGCCCGCGACGTGAACGACCAGTGGTGTCTGAGATCCTGGAAATCGAAGGCCTCGACCCCATCAAGTACGCGGCCCGGAAGCCCTTTGAGGAACTGACGCCGGTCGATCCTGCACCTCGCATGTCCCTCGAGTACGACGGCTGCCCGCCCGCGAACCGACTCATCGACCTGTTCTGCCCCATCGGATTCGGCACGCGCGGCCTCATCGTCGCCCCACCGAAAGCCGGCAAGACGATTCTCCTGCAGCAGATCGCATCGGGCATCAAGCACAACTGGCCGGACGTCGAGCTCATCGCTCTGCTCATCGATGAAAGACCGGAGGAAGTCACCGACTTCAAGCGCAACGTGCCCGCTCAGGTGCTCGCATCGTCCAACGATCAGGACGTCGATGCGCACGTCACCCTCGGCATCATGGCCATTGAGCGCGCCAAGCGCATGCTCGAAGCCGGCATGGATGTCGTGGTGCTGCTCGATTCCCTCACCCGACTCGGCCGCGCGTTCAACAACTCCAAGGAGTACGCACGCAGCGGCCGCACCATGTCAGGCGGACTTGATTCACAAGCCCTCGACGTACCCAAGCAACTCTTCGGCAGCGCTCGCCGCGCAGAAGAAGGTGGCTCGCTCACCATCATCGCGACCTGCCTTGTCGATACCGGCTCACGCGCGGATCAGATCATCTTCGAAGAGTTCAAAGGCACCGGCAACATGGAGTTGATCCTCGATCGCTCCATCGCCGAACAGCGACTCTTCCCCGCGATCAACCTCGCCGCATCCGGCACGCGCAAGGACGACTTGCTGATGAGCGAGCCGGAGCTCAAAACGATTACCGCGTTACGCCGACGCCTCATGAACATGAAGCCGCCGCAACAGATCGAGCAGCTTCTTAAGGCGCTCGAACGCCTCAAGACGAACGCAGATCTCGTCAAGGGTTGAGAGTGTTCCGCATCAAGGCTGCGACGGACATGGTCCGAATGCCACGATCGCGGCAATCACATCATCGATGTTGACGACGCCGTTGCCGATGCTGCCATCGCAGTCGGCGGGCGCGATATCGCATGCATCGTTCGCTGAACCGAACGCGTTGATGATCGCCATCAAGTCGTCAATGTCGACTTCGCCATCGCCATCGATCGGCGCGCAGTCCGCCGGGCACACAACGGGATCGCCGCACGACACCGTCAACGACGCCACGCCCCACGAACCGTTCGTGCCACCGATGCGAATCCGGTACAGACCCGGTTGTGGGACCGGCAGGATGATCTCCGCCTCGCCCGTCCCTGCCGTCGTCGTACACGCGATCGCATTGCCCGGTTCCGTCGGGCAGAGGAACGAATAGACCGCGAGTTCCGCATCAAAGTTCGCATCGCACAGTCGCACGATGATCGAACCACTGCACGTCGCCGCAAAGCGATACCAGACGTCGGCATCGAACGCACCGCATTTTTCCGTCGGGCCCGATGACGTCGCATTCACCGTCGTGATTTCGGTCGTACCGTCCACCAGAACAATCGGCGTCAGGCAATTGGTGTTGCTGGGGACCGGTTCACACGCGTCCGGAATGCCGTTGTCGTTCTGATCACGACTGAATTCCGATGCGATATCACATGCATCCGGCACACCGTTGAGGTTACAGTCGACCGAGACGCCCTCAGCGATGTCGCAGTCATCCGGCACGCCGTTGCCATTACAGTCAAACGCTGGATGCAGGTTCAGTTCAGTCGCGTCTTCGAGACCGTTGCAATTGCAATCGAGAAACGTCTCAAACGCCAGAACGGCGCCATTATCCAATCCGGTCGTGTCCGACGACGGTGCGCCGGCAAAAAGTTCATCGCCCACGATGTCGATGACGAAACCGATCTGCTCAAACCCATCGGTGGAGTCTGAACGTAATTCGAGCCCGCTCGCGCCACCACCATTCGTGCGCGGCCAGACGGTCACCGTCCCCGCCGGGACATCTTCGGCGACCGCGAACGGCGCTGACGCTGCCAGTGTTGATGGACTGATGCGCACGGCGGAACCAAATCGTTCCCCCGGTGCAGCGTCTTCACGATGGCGACGTTCCACGAAACTCCATTCGTCGCCCGCTCGGTTGTAGATATCGACAGCGCCGGACCAGAGGCCAAACGTATCATCGCCCGGCAGGCCGACGAGCGCTGTTGCACCTTCCATATCGAGAGCCGGAACGAATGCGCCACCGACACCCGCGCCACGGACATCGAACGAATCATCTTCGACCCAGATCGGCCCTTCGCGGTGATAAGCCGTGATGACGGCGTCGACCATCAGGCCATTGCTGCTCAGCCGACGCCCGGCGATGATCGCATGGTCGCCTGAGAGCGCCACTGCGCTGCCAAATCGATCAATGCCGCGCGATGGCGGCGTGATCTTCTGTGTTTCGATCCAGTTGCCTCCCACGATCGTGAAGACGTACACCGCGCCGACACCATTGTGCGCTGGTGCACTGATCATGACAGTGGCGGTATCGAGATCGATCACGTCGCCAAATCCGTCGCCGGCGACACCATCCGTCGTCGTGAGCTCACCGAACGGAATCCACTGCTCATCATCACGAATGAACACCGAGACGCCGCCGCGATCAAGCTCCGGGTTATCGCGACCACTCGCACCAACAAATAGCATGCCGGGCTGCATTGCCATGGCATCGCCGAAGCGATCGCCAGCCTGAGGATCAGGCGACATCAGCGTTTGCGTATTGTTCCAGTCATCGCCGTTGCGTTCGTAGATGAACGTCGATCCGACAAGGGCAACGTTGCCGGTGCCCGGCGCCCCCACGGCCAGCGTCGAGCCATCCGTGGTGAGTGCCGATCCGAACGCACGTTGTGCGCCGGTTGCGGGCAGATCGAGGCGCGTGGTTTCACATTGGGCGTGAACAGATGACGAGACGACCGCGCCCGTGACGACAGTCAGTAGACCGACTTCACGAAAGCCACGACGACACCACTGTTGTCGTGTACGCATTCGTCTCCCATCCAATTCTCATCGTCCGATAAAGCGCACACATGTGCGCACTCGTGACACCTGAAGTATAGACCTGAACGGCCCGTTGCCCAATGAAACACGCGTTTCTGCGCGACGACGATCGACCCGATCGTCTCAATGGCATCATTATGGGCACGGACCGAAGCTGTTGATCACCGTCAGGATGTCATCGACGTTTATCAGACCGTTCCCAAACGTGCCATCGGGGTTCGCTGGCGCCGTATCACATGGGCCACTCGTCTCACCGAATGCACCGATGACCGCAAGAAGATCATCGATGTTCACGACGTTGTTCCCGACCGTTCCATCCATATTCACCGGCGTGCAATCACCGATGCACGGAATCGGCGCGGCAAGGCCAATGCTGATCGTGCCCGTTCCCTGCGAACCCGATGCCGATCCGATGCGCACACGGAATAACCCCGGCTGTGTGACGGGAATCGAAACACTGACCGAGCCGTCCACGACTGCATCACAGGTGATCGGCGTCGATGTCTCGTTCGGGCACGCGGCGCCGTACAGGGCAATCGTTGCATCGAAATCAACGTTGTCGAGCGACACGACGAGATCGCCAGGCTGTGTCGCAGCGAAGCGATACCAGATGTCTGATTCGACATCACCGCATGGCGTCGTACCCGATGTTTCGGACGTTGATGCAAATGTCGAGAACGGTTCGCTTCCCGCAAAGATCAGCGAGCCGAACAAGCACAGGTTGTTCGCGGGCGGCGGGAACATCTGGTAGCCGCCGACATGTGTGCCCCACGTATTGTTGGCGTGCACGTATTCCTGCAGCGTCCAGACCGTGATCTCATCAGGGTCGAGCGTCGTCATACTGTAGTCGCCCCACCGATTGCGCCCGAAGCCGTCGACCAGATTGTACGTGCCGTTACCTGCACGCAGAATCTGCGGCGCGGTAAACACGTTCGGCGGATCGGTGTACGCGCGCGTCATCATGACCGCACTCGGGTACATGTTCGGCCCTGCCATCGATGCGCCAATGAACGCATTCCCCTGCGCATCGGTCGCAATGGTCGGAAACAGGAATCCATTCTCGGGATCGGTAATCGTGCCCGTCTCCGAGATATTCTGGAAGGTCGTGTTGATCTTGTACCAGCGGATCGCGGGGCGACCGTTCACGCCGATACTGTGCGTGGCCCAGATGTCACCATCGCGATACACCGCGTTGACGATGCGCGTGTCGACGGAATCCAGCGGTGTCGATGTCCCCAGCGCATTCAGGTCAGGCGGCTGGCTGAAGTTCGACACCGGAATGTTCGGCAACAGCGCCAGCGTCGGATTCGTCAACGGACCATCGAGACGTCGCAGCCGAACGTTGTTGCTCCCGAAACGCGACACGAAGTACTGACCCGGCGCATCACCGTACGTATGACACGGCTGGATCGCGCCTTCGAAACTCTGGTTTCGGAATGCGGTCACCACGCCGAGCGAAGGATTGGCATCAATCAACGGCGCTTTCTCGATCGCGAAGATCGACATGCGCGCATTCGTGCCGCCTTCGACCATGTACGCCGCCGAGTAAATGCCATCGGCATCCACGCCAAGCGTCGGATGGTCAGGCCAGGCGTTCGCATCGATTCCCTCAGAGATGTCAATGTTCGTCTTGTACCACGATCCGGTCGGATTGCTCGTCGTTGACACCGCGAGATACAACCGCTGGTTGAAGTCAGTCACAAGCACGATGAACCGACCGGAATGCTGATCGTACACCGCGCGCGGATCGCCGCTCGAGCCCGGCAGGAACGCGCCGAGTGTCATCGACGCGGCCAGCGTGCCGGTGGTCTTCTCGTAGACTTCAAAGGCACGGTTCACGACAACCACGATGTGCGTCGGACCGACCGCAAGTTCGTGATCGGGCGGCGTGGAGAATGAACCAGCTGAACCACGAATAGTCGCCTGGAAGTCACTGATGAGCACTGCTTCTGTTGCAGCACCAACGCCACCGCCACCCGCGAGCGCTTCATCGCGCGTCGGCGGACCAAAGTCTTCGAGCGGCGCTTGCGGCGCAGGAACGACATCCGGGTCTCCGATAAACGCGCCAGCGCCGACTTCCCACGTCAGACCTGCGAAACCGCTGTCGGTGAGCTGCTGATCGTAATCAGTGTTGTCGAAGTCCAGCACCACGCGGCCGGGGTTCGGTTCGCCCTTGCGCGCGTGCGGCGTGAATGCGAAGTTATCAAGTCCGTACCAGGCGAGCGCGCCATGACGCGGCTCTGCTTCGATGACAATCCGATCGACATCAACGAGACCGATCGCGAATTTCTGTGGTGTCGCGGTGATCGGGCCGAACCAATCCGTGGCGCTCACTTCCACGCCGTTGCGGTAGCCGATGGCGCGAACAGCGTCCGCCCAGATGCCGGCACCGCCCTGACCGTGAACGAATGCTTCATGCACATCGACGCGCCGACCGAAGCCGATCCCCATCGATGGATCGCCGCCCTTGTTCGTGACGTAATGTTCGCCGGAATGCGTGATCGTGGTCGCGTTGAACGAGGGAACCACCCATCGTCCCGGCGCATTGCCGGCGAACTTGCCAAAGCCCGGGTCGAACCCGCCGGCGGCCTGCCGAGCGAGGGCGACATCCATGGATTCGACCACGCCCGGCGCGAGGTTCTCAGGCGGCAGTTGCTCGCCGATCATCACGCTGATCGGTTCGAGGCTCTGGGGCGTTGTGGATTGTGCAAGGCCGGGCAAAGCCGGCAGCGCGGCGATCGCAATGACGACAGGCGTCAGACGCATAGGTGTGGTCCCTTCCGATGGAAACGCTCTTCCGAAGCGTTCCCCCCTCACGGGACTGTATGACACTGACCCCCGGTTCCTGCCACCCGAATGGCCGATTCCGTGATCAGATTGATAAGGATTGAGCCGTCAGCGGGGCCTCATTGCCCGCGTCGGCGTCGTCCGCCGATCGCCGCGAGACCCAACATGGCAAGCCCGCCGGGTGCGGGAATGGTGCATGGCCCGTTGATTCCGAAATCGAAGATATCTCCTCCGCCCCCGATGCGACCACTGATTCGAATCGAC
>JBCCFX010000202.1:0-6892 GCA_039029515.1 Planctomycetota bacterium | reverse complement strand
CTTCTCTCCGCGTCGTGCCTCACCGCACGGCGTGGATTTCGGGTGGCTCCCGCCTGCATACTCAGCAACAGGGGCGGGACCATCTTCGAACTCTCTCTCTTCTCTCCGCGTCGTGCCTCACCGCACGGCGTGGATTTTTTTATGGACATTGATCGCTCGCATGGTCAAAATGTGGGCCTCTGAAAAGCTCTCTTCTCTCCGTGTCGCGCCTCTCCGCGCGGCATGGATTTCGAAAGGCCATCTCGATTGATCGGGGTGGCCTTTTTCGTGGCCTGCACCCGAACATCCGACCCGCGATCAGCGCGCATACGACAACGGCCGCCTCCCGAAGGAGACGGCCGTGAACTCGTCATTCACACCAATGAATCAGGTCGAGGATTACTCGCCCTGCGTCGTGGCGGCAGCAGCATCCGCTGCGTCTTCCACGGCGTCCGCGGCTTCATCGGTATCGCTGGCGGTGCAGCTCACGAGAAGGCCAAGTCCGAGAAGGGCGAAGGCAACCATGCCGAGAATTCTGATCTTCGAACGCATCGATATCTCCTTGCTGAGCGTACCCGCAGACGTGCGGTCACAACCTTAATCCGGACGAACGCGGTCCACGCGGCCGCCCCGTGTTGCGAAGACTACCACAATTCTCCTATCGATTCAGGTCGTCGAATTCGTCTGCAAGGTCCTTCGACTTCTGTTCGTAGTCGTCGATCACGTTTTCCGCCGAATCCAGTGCCTTCCCGAGCGTCGAACGACGACCACCCGGTGACGATGATCGAATGTCGTCCGGGTCCGTCGGACCAATCACCGTCTCGCCCGGCGGCGGTGGCGCATTCGGGTCCCGCTCGTTCAGTTCTGCGGGTACAGACCCGTCACAGCCGACGAAGACTGCGGTACTTATGCATAGAACGACCCATCGCCAACGATTGGAAGAGTTGTCGATCTGAATGTGCCTCATGCGTCGCCTTTTCATCCCGATATTGTAGACCGTCCCCAAGCCTCTTGAGCCGAGCCCGCCGCGCATGCACGTTGCCTACGTCCTGGACACATTTCCCGCGGTCTCGGAGACGTTCGTCCTCGACCAGATCACCGCCATGATTGAGCGTGGTCACGAGGTCTCCATCGTGGCCGACGCCGCGGCAGACCATGATCCCATCCACGCCGATGTCGAACGGTTCAGGCTGATCGATCGCCGGCGTATCCGACCATCCCTGTCCTGGTCGACGCTCCCACGCGTGCTCGGCCTCACCGGCCTCATCGCCGGCCATGGCTGGAAGCGACCCGCGATATGCGTGCGGAGTCTCCTCGCCGGCCGCGAGGGTCGATCCGGTGAACTCTGGCGCCAGGCCGTGCCACTCCTGCATATCGACCCCATCGACGTCGTCCACGCGCACCACGGTTGGAATGGCGTCCGCATGGATGCACTTCGTCGGCTCGGTGTGATGAACGCCCCGCTGTTGACCAGCTTTCATGGCAGCGATGCCACGGCGTATCCAACTCGATACGGCAACTCGGTGTATCGCGCACTGTTTGCTCACGGCGAACGCTTCACCGTCAACAGCGCATTCACCCGTCAGAACATCACGCAACTCGGCGCACCAGACTCACGAGTCACGACGCTGCCGGTCGGTGTGCGCGCCAGCCATGAGAATGGTGTCCCATTGGCAGCCCGAAATGACGATCCGATTCGACTGCTCAGCGTCGCGCGTCTCGTCCCGGTCAAGGGCATTGAGTTCGCAATCCGTGCCGTCGCAGCGTTACGCGATCGCGATGTGCCGATTCGCTACGACATCATTGGCGATGGACCAGAACGCGCATCACTCGAGTCGCTGGTGCGTGAACTTGATGTTCAGACGTGCGTCTCGTTGCACGGCGCGCTTCCCATCGAACGTGTGCGTGAGTCGTACGCTACTTCTCACGTCCTGCTCGCGCCCGGCATTGTCACGGATGATGGCGCGGCCGAAGCGCAGGGGTTGACGTTGCTCGAAGCGCAGTCACACGGCATGTTGGTCATCGCGTCTGATGTTGGCGGCATGCCTGACAGCGTCTGCCCGGAGCAACGGCAACATCTTGTCCCGCAACAACAGCCCTCCGCGCTTGCCGACATGATCCAGACTGCCATCGCTTCTCGTTCACATTGGGATGAATGGAGCCATGCCGGGCGTCAGTATGTGACGGACCATTTTGATCACGCCAAACTGATGACAACGCTCGAGACGATCTATCGCGAACTCGCCGACACGGGCGTTCGTAGTGTCGGATGACGCCGAATGAACGACTCCAAGCCCACACCGCCGGCATTCGATGCATCACTTGATGACCGTGATCTGCGCGGGAGGACCGTCCGTGGCGGCACGTTCACCATGGTCGGCCAGGCGGTCAAGTTCGTGCTGGGCATCGCCTCGCTGTCGATCCTCGGACGATTGCTTTCGCCGGATGAATTCGGACTCGTCGCGATGGTGCTGACGTTGACGAGCCTCGCAACACGATTCAAAGACTTCGGTCTGTCACTCGCCACCGTGCAGCGCGGCGAGATCAACCACGACCAGATCAGCACCTTGTTCTGGATAAACGTCGCGATCGGCGTTGCAATCGCACTCACGGTCAGCGCCTTGGCGCCGGCTGTCGCCTGGTTCTATCAGGAACCAAGCCTGACATTGTTGACGGTGGCCATTGCCACGTCGTTCGTGATGTCCGGCCTCACCATTCAACACCAAGCACTGCTGCAGCGCTCGATGCGCTTTGGCGCCTTGGCGATTATCCAGATCACTGCAGTGACGTCAGGCATTGTCGCCGCAGTCATCGCTGCCTGGTTCGGCGCGGGCGTCTGGGCACTCGTGCTTCAGATCCTTGTGCAGGCTTTCATCATGATGCTCGGCACATGGTCCGCAAGTCGGTGGATGCCCGGCCGATTCCGGCGCGGCGCCGGCGTGCGCGGGATGCTTGCGTTCGGCGGCCATCTATCGGCGTCGAATCTGATGGTCTACATCTCGCGTACTCTCGACAATATTCTGATCGGCCGTCGCTGGGGCGATGGCCCGCTCGGACTGTATTCCAAGGCGTACCAACTCCTATTGCTGCCGATCCAACAGATCAATGCACCAATGAGCGCTGTCGCGCTGCCGACACTCAGCCGGCTGCAGAATGATCCCAAACGGTTCATTCTCTACTACGAACGCGGGTTGCTATTCATGACCGCGATCGGCATGCCGGCCGTGGTGCTGCTCTTCGTCGCCGCGGACCACGCCGTGCTGACCGTCCTCGGACCACAATGGACGGACGCGATCGAGATCTTCAGGCTCCTCGCACCTGCCGCATTGATCGGTACCTTCAACGTGGCGACCACCTGGGTATACATCTCGCTTGGACATACGAATCGGCAACTTCGATGGGCGATCATCGCCACGCCGGTGACCTGCGCTGCATTTGTGATCGGCCTTCCATGGGGGCCGACCGGCGTCGCGCTCGCATACTCCATCAACGTCGTCGTGATGCGAATACCAGGCATCTTGTACTGCTATCAGGGCACACCGATTCGACTGCGTCATCTCATCAACGCGCTGTGGATGCCGGCCCTGACATCAACCATCGCAGGCGTCGCCGTGTGGCTTGTCCCGGACATTCCAGTTAATGGACTCCATGTGGCATGGCAGTTTGCGGCAGACTTGCTCGTGTTTGGCGCGGTCTATATCGTGGCGTGGGTGACCGTGCCACACGGTCGGCGCGCCATTCGTGAGCTTCGGGAACTCTCCCGAGACCTTCGCCCCGGTGCGTCGAAGTCATGATGAAGCCGCACGTCAACCGTGCTGTGAACTCGGTCTTGAATACCGCGATCAGGCAACTTGACCTCCATTGAGAACGTTCACTCGCCAACCTCGCACGCGACTTCACCGCTGAACGGACACGGTCTATGACGACGCGCCAACCTGGCCCACTGCAGACTCTTGTTCGACGACTCATGGGACTTCCGGTCGCGCGGCCATCAGCCATCGAGAAAGCCCGCGCTCTCGGCGCGTCCATCGGCGAAGGCTGCCGGATCTTCGGCACCGTCGATCGCGTCAATCCGCATCTGGTCACGATCGGGGATTACTGCGTGCTGGGCACGCAATCCGCCGTGCTCGCACATTGCCCGATTCGCGGACCAGTCCCGGTGCGCCTGCACGACTTTGTCTGGACGGGATTCAACGTCCTCGTCCTGCCCGGCGTGGAAATCGGCGCGTGCAGCATCATCGGCGCCGGCGCCGTCGTCACGAAGTCAGTCCCTGAGCGATCGATTGCGGTCGGCAACCCGGCGCGCGTCCTTCGCGCTCTGTCTGATGATGAAGCCAATTCACTGATGCAACGCCTGCGCACGGGCGAACCGATCGGCCTTGATCCCGATGGTCCACGCGGAACAGGGCACGCATGAGTCGCTCCGAATCAACGCCGTGGCGACGAGTCGTCGCCAATGGAATTCGTGCGCCGTTCCGTATGGTGCGCGGCGAACGGTCGCTGTACGACTCAGCACGCTTCGCGCCGATCTTCATCGTGGGTTCAGGTCGATGTGGCAGCACGTTGCTCAGGCGCATGCTGCAGCACAGCGGCGCATTGCACATTCCGCCTGAGAATAGTGCGTTGCCAGCGATGATCCGGATGTACCGCCAATACCGAGATCGATCGTGGACGGCGTTGGTGCACATGACCATGGATCACCTGGAAGCGCATCCGGACTTCGCGGTCTTTGATCTCAAACTTGATGAAGTTCGGACGTCGCTCCGCAAGGTTGCCGTGAATCGTCAGAGCCTTGCGACGATCGTCGATGCGGTCTACACGGCGCACAGCCTGGCGCACGGGAACGGTGCTGCTCGATGGGCCGACAAGACGCCGCTCAATGTGTATCACATGCAAGACATTCGGCAGGTCTTTCCCGACGCCCGGTTCATCGTGCTCGTGCGCGATGGCGTTGATGTCGTGCGATCGATGATGGAGAAAGGCGGACGCGAACGGACGATGACGGCCGCCATGGATCGCTGGCAGACATCGATTCATGCGGCGGAGGCGTTTCAGCATGCCCATCCCGGCACATGTCTGGAGATTCGGTACGAGTCACTCGTCTCTGATGCGCCTGATGCGCTCCATTCAATCTGCGCGTTTATCGAGATCGACTACGATGCGACGATGCTTGATTCCACTGATACAGCAGCGTCCATGCAGGACGTCGGCGCGCTGGCTCACCACGCGGAAGTCGCGCGGCCAGTCAGCGCCGCCCATATCGGCAAGGGCCGACGCGACCTCGAGCCCGGTCAGCTGCAGACCATCGAGCGGATTCTCGGCGACGACCTCGTTCGACTCGGCTATCCGCCCGCATGGGAATCATCGGCATGAGCGATTTCAACGCCGACCAGTATTGGGAACAACGCCTGGAAAAGTCATACGACGAGACCGGCGTCGGTCGGCGCGGCTGGGGCGTCGCATTCAACCGTTGGGCATATCGCGCACGACGAAGAGTCTTTGATCGGGTGATGCGCACCCATGTGCGCGATGCATCAGCGATCTCTGCACTCGACATTGGCTCCGGCACCGGCGTCTACATTCGGGCATTGCTCGACCACAATGTGAAATCGGTCCATGGCATTGATCTCACGGATGTCGCGGTGAAGAACCTTCGCCAGCGATTTCCGAACGCCGCTTTTGAACGCGGAGACATCGGTGATGAAGATCTCACGTTGACCATCGGACCGGTGCAGCTCATCACCATCATGGATGTGATGTTTCACATCGTTGACGATGCGCGCTACCAGACGGCGCTGCGAGCGATGGTCAATCTGCTCGATGACGACGGCGTCCTGATCATGACCGATGGCTTCCTCAACGGCTCGGAACAACGGCTGGAGCACATCGTCCATCGCGACGCCGCCACGATTGATCGATGGTGTACGGCTGCAGGTCTTGAACTTGTTGACCGCCGACCATTTCTGGTGCTGATGAATGACCCGGTCGGCCCTGGGCATCGCCTGTTGAAATCCGTGCGCACGCTGGTGGAATGGGTTCTGAAGCGCGTCCCGGGTTCCGGGATGGTGCTGGGCCCGTTGCTGTACGTGCCGGAACGCGTGCTGGCTTCGACGTTATCGCACAGCCCGAGCACGCATATTTCGGTGTATCGGAAGCGGGATTAGGGATTCGGGGTTCGGGATTCGGGGTTCAGGGTTCGGAATTGAACCCACGACCCATCGCCCACTGCCCACTGCCCACTGCCCACTGCCCACTGCCCACTGCCAAAAAACAAACCGCCCCCGATGCGAATGCACCGGGGGCGGCGTATATCAGAAAACAGTTGGGTAAACCTTCGCCGCGTCTTGCGACGCGACTTTCCCGCCGAGGCGGGACGAGATTGTGCTGACGATCATGGGGTGGATCTCTCCACAGCCGATCGGATATTTTCAACTATCACAATTGATGGCATCGTTGCGATCGACGACCCATGTCTAAGTTATCCCTTAGAAAGGAGGTGATCCAGCCGCAGGTTCCCCTACGGCTACCTTGTTACGACTTAGTCCCAGTCACCAGCCTCGCCGTGGGCACCGATGAATCTCGGCGACTTCGGGCGCTGCCAGCTTCCATGACTTGACGGGCGGTGTGTACAAGGCTCAGGAACGTATTCACCGTGGCGTAGCTGATCCACGATTACTAGCGATTCCAACTTCATGCAGGCGAGTTGCAGCCTGCAATCCGAACTGGGGCAGGCTTTTGCGATTTGCTCCACCTCGCGGTATTGCGTCGTTCTGTACCTGCCATTGTAGCACGTGTGCGGCCCTGGACATAAAGGCCATGCGGACTTGACGTCATCCCCACCTTCCTCCGGTTTGACACCGGCAGTCTCGCTAGAGTCCCCGACATGACTCGCTGGCAACTAGCGATAAGGGTT
>JBCCFX010000201.1:0-6933 GCA_039029515.1 Planctomycetota bacterium | reverse complement strand
TCGGCGGTGACAAGCAGTGGTTTACGATCGATCGGACCAATCTGGCAACACGCGGTAATGTGTATGCGTTCTGGAATCCGTTTTTCGGTTGCTGTGGCGGCGCATTCACGCAGTCGATTGACAACGGGCAGTCGTTCCTGAATCCGATCAGCCTCCCGAGCACGTTGTTCTGGGGATCAACGAGCGTCGCACAGGATGGATCAGTCTTTCTGTCCGGCATCAACTCGACATTCACCCCATGGATCCAACGATTGACACCGTCGATGTCGCCGTTCAAGCCGCCCGTCATTGATCTCAACATTCCGGTCGATCTTGGCGGCTCGCTGATCAACGGTGTCGGCCCGAACCCCGGCGGACTGCTCGGGCAGATCTGGGTCGACATCAATCGCTCGTCCGGTCCGTATGCCGACGAGGTCTATATGGTCAGTTCGGTCAATCCTCCTGGCCCGGATCCGTTGGATGTCATGTTCGCGCGCAGCGTTGACGGCGGTGAGACATGGAGCCCGCCGATTCGCTTGAACGATGATGATTCTGGCGCAAACAACTGGCAGTGGTTCGGCACGATGTCCGTCGCACCGAACGGTCGCATTGATGTCGTCTGGAATGACACGCGGCTCGATCCCGGTGCGTTCGATTCCGCGGTGTTCTACACGTTCTCAGTCGATGGCGGAAGAACCTGGTCCTCGAACGAGCAATTGACCCCGACGTTCAATCCGTTTCTCGGCTATCCCAACCAGAACAAGATCGGTGACTACGCACATATGGTCTCCGACAACCTCGGGGCAAACCTCGCGTACGCCGCGACGTTTAACGGCGAGCAGGACGTCTATTTTCGGCGGATCGGTTCCATTGATTGCAACAACAACGGCATTCCCGATATCGACGAGCTGGCGAGCGGTGATGTCGACGATGTGAACGCCAATGAGATTCCCGATTCGTGCGAGCCGGACTGCAATGACAACGGCATCCTCGATGCTATTGAGATCGCATCCGGCGACGCCACCGATTGTGATGGGAACACCGTGCCGGATCTTTGCGATACCGATTGCAATGCGAACGGCTTGCCGGACGCGTGTGATCTGGCGAGCGGTGATGCGCAGGACGTCAACGCAAACGGAATTCCGGATCTCTGCGAACCTCCGTTCAATGAGACGTGCCTGAGCGCGCAGCTGGTCGATGTCAATACGCCGGTTGCCATTCGCAACACGCTGGCCGCCGCAGATGGCGTGGAAGAAGCGTGCGGTGAATTCGGGCCGGATGTCTGGTATCGCGTGATTGCGCCGACAGATGGTCGTCTAGTCGTCGAGTTTGACGATGTCACTTTTGATGTCCGCACAGCGCTCTACGGCCCTGCATGTACCGTTCAGACGAATACCGCGCTGGCGTGTGGTGATGGAGTGGCAACCGACGTGTCGATTGCCGTCGATGGGCCCGCGTTGCATCGCGTCCGGATTGGTACGCAGAATGAATCCGAAGGCACCGGTGTGATGACCCTGCGTTTCAGGCGAAATGGTGGTGGGTGCCCGGCGGACTGTTCACCGTTTGATGTCACGACCGCGACCGGTGATGGCACGGTGAACGTCGATGATCTCGTGGCGGTCATCACGGCATTTGGGTCGGACGACATCGCGTGTGATATCGAACCTGTGCATCCTGACGGCACTGTGGGCAACGGTGTTGTCGACATCGATGACCTGATCGCTGTCATCGTGTCATTTGGCGTGTGTCCGTAGCGATTACGAAGAGAAATCGACGGTTCGGGCCCAGTGAATGAAGTCGAGCGCACTGACTGCGACATCATGATCGCGCAGTCGTCGAGTGATGACTCCACGATGGTGCATGCCATGAAGGACAACCTGCGTCATCATGTCTGCGGCCGTACTCTGGTAGTCCTCGCCGCGCGAATTCGTGTACGCGTGCGCAGCATGCAGACCGTTGTGGAGTGCAGCGTCTTGCCACGCTGACCACACAAGCGTTTCATCCACGGCATAGGATGTCGCGTCCTCGAGGCTCAGCGTTGGCCAGACTTCAAAGTGCTCCGGCTTGAACGCACGAATGCGATTCAGCCAGAGTTGTTGCACCGCGCCGATGTGCGCGAGCTGCGCGATGATGAACTCATCATCTGGTCGTCCTGAGCGAATCATGTGTGCAATCGAACGGTTTGCCCATTGCGTGTAGTCAAACTGACGCCGGTACAGGTCGAGAAGATCGCTCATGACGTCTGCGGCTGCGCGGTGAATCCCGGGTTGTCTTGAGTCGGCACTTCGGATCGACGCGACCGCGGGCCGGCAACGGAACGAAGCAGTTCGATCTCACGTTCGACGCATGTCTCGAGTCGGAAGTTCTTCTCGATATGTGCGCGTCCGGCACGACCCATTTCGAGGCGTAGTTCAGGCGACAGTGCGAGCCGGCTGATGTGCTCTGCCATCGTCTCGGTGTCACGTTCTTCGCACAACAAGCCGGTTTCTTCGTGCAGGACGACGTCTGGAATGCCGTTGTGAACGCTGCTCACGACGGGCAGGCCGCACGCCGACGCTTCTGCAAACGACACGCCGAGACCTTCCATGTCGCCGTCTTTCGCCGTGACGCAGTGCTGCGTGTAGATGTCCGCAGACTTCAGGATCTCAGCGATGCGGGCGTGGGGCTGCGCGCCGAGCATCGTGACGTGCGCATCGAGTTCAAGTTTCTCAATCTCGCGTTCGGTCTTCTCCCGCAGTTCGCCATCGCCAACGATGGTCAGGCGCAGGTTCTTCTCGCTGCCCACGCGTTCGAGTGCGCCTTTGAAGCCGTTGAGCAATTCGAGCGGCGCTTTCTTGGCGGTCAGTCGACCAACATGCACACATTGGATGTCATGGCCTGGCTTGCGTTCCGGCACGCTGAATTCATCGACGCGCACGCCCGGCGGAAGGACATGGACGGAACTCGGGTCGGCGCCGAGACTGATCGCTTTGCTGGCGATGTGAGATGAAATGCCGCGCACCGCATCGGTGTATTCCCAGAGCTGGTTGTATCGGCGTTGCCAAACGGGACCGGCCTGATGCATCAGGCGCGAGACGTCGTAGCCATAGAACGTGACGACCAGCGGAATGCCAAGCTCGGCGGCGATCGGTGCGATCAGGCAGCCATCCGGGCCGAAGTGCGCCTGCACAACGTCGGGCTTCAAGTCCTGCAGTTGTCGGCGCAACCATGGTCGCAGCAGTTTCCAGATCATGACATCAGGCTGTGAGACCCGGAATGTGAACGAGAGCCCGCGACGCATCGCGCGGCCGGCCTTCACGAACGCGGGCGCGGGGATACCTGCCCGCACCGGCACGGTCGTCTCGCGTCCTTCTCGAAAACCGACGAGCGTGAGCACCGTGGTGTCGACGCCGCGATCGCTCATCTCCTGAATGGGATCAGAGATGAATGTCTCCGAGAGCAACGCGTAGAGGCGTCGAAAATGCACAACTCGTAGGTCAGCCGCGGACATGGTGTCTCCAGGGTCGACGCAGAGCCGTGGCGTCGGTCATACGTTCTTCGGAAAACACCCGTCCGTTCGATCACCGCAGGGTGTTCATGCCGATGGATGCACCCTAAATCGGACCGCGAGCATCGTCAACGAGCAGACAGCAAGGAACCGGGGCAGTTATGTTAGGAATCACCAATACGTGGCGAAAATCATCGCTCGTGCACGCGAATTCGAGTGGGAAGGCTGGTCAGGATCGTCGTACACTGATCGTCCGCATCAGCCGATCGAGGAGCAACCCATGACCGACTACGACGACCAGCCGCATCATGGCATCAACTACATCGAAATCAGTGTGACGGACATGAACGCGGCGCAGTCGTTCTATGCTGCGGCCTTCGACTGGACGTTCACGGATTACGCCCCGGTCTACGCCGGCATCTGCAAGCCCGGCGGCGGCGAGTACGGCGGCTTGTGCGTGGTCGACCAGGTCACGACCGGCGGCCCGTTGGTGATCCTCTTTTCACGCGATCTGGATGACACGCTGCAACGCGTTCGCGATGCCGGCGGCGTCATCGTGACGGAACCGTTCGACTTCCCGGGCGGCCGACGCTTCCACTTCACGGATCCCAGCGGGAACGAACTCGCAGTGTGGGGGGCGCCGAAGGAAGCGTGATGGGAGGCTGGCTTCAGCGAAGCCGGCACCGACGCATCCTGTGAACACGAGAATCGCCTAATCGATCGCCATGGCCGCCAGAAGCAGGACGCCGCCGATCGCCCAGCCGGCAGGCCAAAAGACATCATTGAAATACATCACGGTCGAGATGATCAGGAAAATCAGCGCGACGCCGTACTTCAGCCACCACGGCAGGTCGATCCAGAATTCAATCAGGCTCATGTGTCGTGCCCCAGAGGTTTGGCATGTCCTGATTCTATTGTATTGCCCGCATTCACACCTAGTCTTGTGTCACCACTCCCGATGGCACATCAATCACCGGCCTGATTCCGCGGCTCCATCCCGTGAGATAGAAGAACGGCTGCCGGGTCCGTTGTCTCGATCCGACAAAGGCAAGGCTGCGTTCAGCGCTAAAAGCGCACGTATCAGATGTATCGGTGAAACTCCCGCCGATCGCGATCAGCGATGGTGCGTAAATCGGCTCCAAATCCACACGTTTGTCATGCTGGAGAGCATGCCAGTACATTTCGTTGATGGCATTCCTCTCGGCGTCAGACGGATAGACCACCTCTGACACATTGCCATAGAAGTCGTAGGCGGCATCGACTGTATCGCAGGCGGGCTCGCTTGGTCGAATCCGATCCAAGAGATCGAGCGATGCGACGATACGTTCCCTGGGATCGGCAAGATTGTCCGGCACTTCATGCTGTGCTCGGTGACGGGTCGTGGATTCAGCAAGCGTCCATTCCGAGATTGTCGGAAGCCGCACAATGCCGATATTGCCACGATCCATTGTGACCGTCAGCGCTTCGACGAATCCGCCGGCGAACTCAGTTCCGACGCAGAAGACGGGGCGCCGCCAATCGCACAAATAACGAAGGACAGCACGTGCATTTTCGGGAATGTCGCACGGGTCACCATCGAAAACGACATGCCCTTCATTGTCAAAATCAACCTCACACCCCAAGCTGTCCCACGGCCAACCCGTAACTCGTTCAAACTCACTACGCACGAAGCTGGCGTAGCCGCCTTCCCCTCTGAAAGCACCCATCGTCGCGGCGGCTTGCGCCTGAGAGACTTCATTCTGGCACACATAGAACGGCAGAACCTGCTCCTCGTGATCTCCAATGATATTCACGGTGTCGCCTGCAATGAGAACGAAGCGCATCGAGCGATGTGGTTCATCAACCCAACTCGGCTGGTAATTGAAGCGATATTCAATCTGGACCGGAAGCACCTTGCCGTCGACGAGCACACGGCTATCACTTTCGGATGATGGGAACGTTGCTATTACGCATGTCTCGTAGCGATCGTGACGAGCGTGTCTATCAGTTGTGGTGGTTCCAGACGATTGAGTCGCCTGATCACTGCCGCCGACATTCGTCACTACAACCAACGACAAGCCTATAAACCAGGCCCAAGAATGAAGTGCAAGACGATTCGCATGGCTGTGATTCATGGTGATGCCCCGAGAGTCGTACGAACTTGCCGAATCAAGTTCTGTATCGGCTCTAGACCGGAGCCTCATCATGTGATTACATACCGTTCACGCAGGATCATCTAGCCAAATAGTCGGATCCAAAGGACTTGTGCCATGCCTCTCCTCTTCGAAATCACATGCTTCATCGCCGTCGTTGCCGGCGGTCTGGTTGCAGGCATCTTCCTTGCGTTCTCTGACTTCCTGATGCGGTCGTTCGATCGGTCCGCGACTGTGGCCGGAGCGGAGGTCATGCAAGTCATCAACCGTGAGGTCTTTCGGACGCTGTTCATGGTGATGTTCATTGGTCTGGTGCCTCTGTCGATGCTGCTCGCAGTTGGTGCCGTGTTCTACACCGATGGCGCTGCGCGGTGGTTCGTGATTGCCGGTGGCGCGAGTTACATCGTCGGCGTGTTCGGCGTGACCGCAGCCGGGAACGTCCCGATGAACAACCGGCTCGACGGTATGGATCACACAACTGAAGATGCGGCGACGTACTGGAAGAACACGTACATCCCGCGCTGGACGCGCTTCAATACGTTCCGCACGATTATGTGCATCGTGGCAACAGTGTGCTGGTTGCTCGCCCTCAGGCAGTTGGGATCGCCGGTTGCCTAATGATCATGTGACTCGTTCGGCGACTCTGACTCAGTCGCGTTCTGCGTTGGTCCATGATCACTGTTCACATCGACAGTTGTTTTCTGGCTATCGAAGTACAGGCCGAGTATCCCAAAGAACGCCGGGATGCAGAGCAGGCCGGAGATCAGCGCGATCGCGTTGTGACCACGTGTTTTCGGCGTTGAGCCGTTGATCTCGAAGAATGCCACGCGCTCGAATTTCGGCTTGCCGAGCTGCTCGTACATGCGAAACCACGCGACGTTGCTGACCCAGTTGTTGTAGCCGTGCAGCACGCCGTAGAACTCTTCAGGCACGAAGACGTTGTCGAGGGTGGGTCCATTCGGATAGCGCGCCTCATACTCTTCCGGCGTCAGCTTCACCAGGATGATCGTGTCGAACGGATACGCGCCGTCCTGTGCTGTTGCCGCTTCCAGCGCCTCGAGATCGGTTTCGGTGTCCGCAACAAACGGCATCCAGTACGCAACGGGAACACCATCGGGCGCGGCGACGAGTTGCGAGCACCACGTCAGGCCGCCGCCGGTGAGCGTCACGCGTTCACCACCAAGGCTTGCGGCCTTGGATCGAAAATCGGCGATGGAAAGCGGCGTGTTGCCCGTCCGAAAAGTGAAGATGTTCCACCCGGCGTATACGGCGCCGACAAAGGGCACAAGACAGATGAGCACAAAGATGCCCTGGCGAATTCGAAGGCCCATATCC
>JBCCFX010000200.1:0-6995 GCA_039029515.1 Planctomycetota bacterium | reverse complement strand
TCACGCCGCCGTCGATGATCGCTTCGGCGGGCGTCGCAAGTGGCACGCGCGCCTTGAGCTCCTGAAACGACACACGAACATCATCTGCGGTTCCGGGCGCATCCCCCAGAGCGAGATCGTTGCTCGCTTTGATCGCGGCAACAAGCGTCTCATTCGTCGTGCTCCAGCCTTCATCAGTCCGCGCCAGCATGTCGACCGGCTCAGTCGTGATCGTCAGGACCGCATTCTCCAACAAGCGAATCGGTGCTTCGGACTCCGACTGCATCGCGGCCATCAATGCGGGCGTCGCAGTCACTTCTGCGACGGACTGCTTCAGACGAATGACGTCGCGTCCGTAGATACCATTGATGTTGATCATCGCCTTCGGCGTATTGAGCGATGTCGTGAAGTCGATTGCATCGTTGTCGCCTTGCGCCAGCGTCGCTTCACCACTCAGTGCGTCGCTCATGAATGGTGCGACTGTCGGCGGCAGTTCCGCGACAAAACGATTCGCGATGTCCATCGGAATGTTCGCGATCGTGACCACGCCGGTCGGACGCATGGTTGTCATGGCGAGTGCGCCATCACCATCGACGATTTCATCGGCGCGAAGGATGGCGTTGATCGTTCCACCTTCAAGGCCGAGTCCGCTATTGATCGCAATGCCGCTGCGCAGGCTCGGTGCATTCATCGTGACGGAAAACGAATCGACCGCGAGCGCCTCGCGTGGGGCTGACTCATCATCCGTGGCCGGCATCGTGACACCGATACCGTTCTCCAGTTCGATCTTCGCGTCGAAACCGATTCCACCGAGGTCGAAAGACTCGCCTTCTCCTGTCCCGGGAATCAGGAACTTGCGCGATGTCGCCACCAGCGTTGTCGGCCGGTCAAACGTGACGCCGGCAAGTGCTGATGCCAGTTCTGATGTGACGCGCTGGCGCAGCTCAAATGAACGACCATCGATCTGGCCGGTCTCGGCATTCAGATCGCCTTCCATGGTCACCTTGGTATGCGCCGCAGTGACGCCGAGTGCCACGAGATTGGCATCGTCGCCGCCAAACACGACGTTGATATCCGCGAGATCTCCGATGTCGCGTGCGGTGTCGATACCATGCTTCGCGACCATAGGTTCAATGAGCGCTGTCGGGATGGACTCACCCGTGAGATGACCGCTGATCGATGCCAGCGATACGGAAGGCATGCCATCACTGCTGATCGGCGCATCAATGTTGAAGGCGCCGTTCAAACCACTTGTTCGACCATCACCATGACCAAGCGTGCCATTGATCGTGCCGGACAGTGCTTCGGCAAGACTGGTTGATGTCGCGGTGAGGATCAATTCATCGATGGTTCGACCGCCGGTATCGCGCGGAATCGTCACGCCTTCAATGCGCGCCGTCACGTCGAGCGCGCCGGTCTGAGTCTTGAGATGCCCATCTGGCTCGACGGCGTTGGTCAGCGAGACATCGACGTTCAACGAACCGCTGTCATTCATCGTGCCCGTCAATGTGGCAACCAGGTCGCCGCCGCGTGTAAACGAGACGTTCGCGTTCAGATCTTTGACGTTGTACGTCGAGCCGACCTTCTCATCGATAATCGTGAACTCGGAAGGATCGAGCGTTAGCGCAAGGCCCGGCACACCTTCCAGTGAGATTGGCTTCTTTTCGTCATCTTCTTCCTTCTCAGGCAGCACGTCGAGCAGCGCCAGGCTGCCATCCTCTCGGAGTTTCGACTTCCCGCGCACGGTTCCCGTGCCTTCGATCTCATCGATGCCCGTGACAAAATCGAACAAGCTGTTGGTCAGCGCCACGTCGACCGTCGCTTCTGCGGCGTCAGCGCCATCGGGATGCGTGATGTGCAACCCTTCGATCCGCTGACCGCCGAACCATGCGACCTTGATGCGATCAACGGTGACATCGCCTTGCAGCGCTGCGTCGATGCGCTTGACGATTGCACCCTTCCCGACGCCCTGGCTGATCAGTGTCGGCGCCAACAGCACCAGAACGACACCGACGATCATCAGAACGACAAGACCGATGATCGCCTTACGAAGGAGCGATGACTTCTTCCCGGATTCCGTGGATGACATACGGAAGACTCTCCTCAAACAACAGGCGGAACATGAGCGGCATGACCGACATGGGCCAGCATCCGCTCCAGCGCCGTGCGAGCCAACGCCGCCGCCTGGGGATGGACACGGATCGCGTTGACCGGCTTCCCTTCCGCGATGTGATCCAGGGACCACAACAGGTGAGCTCGATCAATTCGGTACATCGTGGTGCAGAGACACTGACAATCGCTGAGCATGCCGACATTGACGCCACGTGCTTTCGCCGACTTCGCAAGCCGATTCACAAGATGGACTTCGGTGCCGATCATCCAGTTGCTGCCGGCCGGCGCGGCTTCAATCTGCTGGATGATGTATTCAGTCGAGCCGGACAAGTCCGCCTTGTCGACGACTTCCTTGCTGCATTCGGGATGAACGAGGACGGTCACACCGCCGTCGTTTGCGAAGCGATCGCGCGCATCGTCAACATGTTCCGGCCGGAACAGTTTGTGGACGGAGCAATGTCCTGCCCACAGCAAAACGTCCACCTGTCGAATCGCGTCCTTCGTGAGGCCGCCATGATTCGCGCGCGGGTTCCACAATGCTGTCTGCGACGAGTCGCCGTCGCGCGCTTCATCAACTTCCGTGCGCAGCCCGTACTTCGATGCGGTGTTGCGCCCGAGATGCTGGTCCGGCAGGAAGAGGAGTCTGATCTCTTCACCATCGGCACGCGGCGCAGTTCCGCCGGCCATCGCCCAGCGAAAGATCTGGTCGGCATTCGAACTCGTACAGCAGGCGCCGCCGTGTTCCCCGACAAACGCTTTCACCGCGGCCGTCGAGTTGACATAGGTGATGGGAATCACCCGGCCATGCCAGTCGTCACCGAGCGCCGCATGAATCGTCGCCCAGGCATCGACGAGATCGTCGTAGTCTGCCATGTCCGCCATCGAGCATCCGGCGGACAAGTCGGGCAGAATCACCGTCACCGATTCATCGGTCACGATGTCGGCGGTCTCGGCCATGAAGTGCACACCGCAGAACACGATGAATTCCGTTCCGCGCTTCGCCGCTTCATCCGCCGCCATCTGACTCAGCTTGAGGCTATCGCCGCGCAGATCGGCATGTTCGATCACGTCGTCCTGTTGGTAATGGTGGCCGAGGATGAGCAATCGATCGCCAAGTGCTTCACGTCGCACTTCGATCGCGGCACGGAGCTCTTCATCCGACATCCGGAGATACTTGTCAGGCAACGATGGCTGCCACAGCATGGACGTACTCCTGATCGTTCCGAATCAGGAATTGTACGCCGACCCGACCGGCGAAGTTTGCCCGGGTGTGTGAAGCCATGGGGAATCGAGGGTATTCAGCAGGTGCGACACGGGGAAGCGGGTCGAACCCGTATCAGGCAGCCCGTCGAGCCGCTGGCGGCTGCAACGTCATGCGCGGATGATCAAGCATGACCGCGATTTCGGTCCGGCCACGATGATCCTTCGCCGCACGAACAACGACCGCACCTGCCATGTTCGCCTGTGAGACGATGCCCGGATGATCCGGATCCGCAACATCAATGCGGACGGCATCACCGATATCCAGATCGAGCGGTCGATCGAGGGTGAGTTTCACCCCGGTCTTCGAACAGTTGCTTGTCCACCCCGGGTAGTACTTGCGCGCTCGCAGATGCCAGATCTTGCACGGCCAATGGACATCGTGCCGTACATCGATGCGTCGGTCAGCGGGGTCAAACGGTATGGTCATGGTCTGGTGCGTCATCTCGTCAGTCCGATATCGACCGAACGAAGGACCGACTTCTGTCCAATAGGGCATCCGGGGCGGAAACCGCCTACGCTGACGAGTTATGCCAGTTTCTGTCCACCATCGTGCCCCCGCCAAGCTGAATCTCGCCCTCGCGGTCGGACCGCCGGAAGAGACCGGCATGCATCCCATCTGTTCCTGGATGGTGACCGTCTCGCTGTTCGACGAGTTGCACCTCCAGCGCCTGATGCTCGATCAACTGAGCCGATACGCAATCCTGTGGCATGACGAGGCGATGCGATGCAGTGACATCGACTGGAGCATCAACAGTGACCTTGCGGTTCGCGCTCACCAACTCCTCGAGAGCCATGTCGGTCAGCGCCTGCCGATTCAGATGAAGCTCAGCAAACGCATTCCCGTTGGTGGCGGGCTCGGTGGCGGATCCAGCAACGCTGCGGCCATGCTTCGCGCCGTCAACGAACTCTTCGAACTCGAGATTAGTCTCGAAGAGCTTGCGAAACTCGGCGCGACACTCGGGTCAGATGTCCCGTTCCTCGTCCATCAGGGCAGTGCCATGGTGAGTGGCCTCGGTGATGCGATCACGCGGCATACACAGCCGGTTGAACTCGATGTCGTCCTTGCGTTTCCTGATGCATCATGCGCGACCGGCGCTGTGTACCGCGCCTTCGATGAGCACGGTCCTGGTGCGCTGCAGGCGGAAGCCATCCAGGCGTCCGTGGATGCCGCGACGCCACGCCCCGTCGATGACTTGCTCTTCAATGATCTCGCCGAGCCGGCGATGACGATGGCGCCCGCCGCTCGCGAAGCCCGCGAACGCCTTCGGACACTTGCGGAACGCACCGTGCATGTCACCGGCAGCGGATCAACTCTGTTCGTGCTGTGCGATGATCCGATGCACGCCGAAGCACTTGCCAACGCCTGTACCGAACAGCTGGGGATTCCCGCCGTTCACGCCACGTTCTTTGCGGGGTGAGAGGTTTGGGATTCGGGCTGATAGCTGAGAGCTGACAGCTGCAAACTCCCTCTTGACACCATCCCAGCCCATGCCATACTGAATTCTGTACAAGATTCAGGATGATACCGGCCATGTATCACACGCACGAAACCACCAGTCTGACCGACTTCAGGCAGAACCTGAAAGCACATCTCGATCATCTCGCGACAACACGCGGCATTGAGTTCGTGACGGTCAACGGTGAGACCAAGGGAGTGGTCATGGCACCGGACACCTATGACATGTTGGCCCGTCGAGCCTACGAAGGCGACATCGCGGCGGCGATAGACCGAGGCATCAAAGAGATCGAGAACGGTCAAGGCATAGACGCCCGGATCGCCATGCGCCAACTGGCCGAGAAGTTCGGCCTGACGCTCGATCAGTGACCTACCGAGTCATTTTCGCGCCGTCATGCCTTCACAATATCGATGCACGACTTGCCTACTGGCGCGAACAGCAGGTCGCCGACAATGCGGTACAACGTTGGTTTGATCATCTCTGGTCCGCGCTCGAACGGCTGGAAACGCTCCCCTATGCGTTTCCGATCGATCGGTTTGCAACACGGGCATCAGCGCTGCCGATCAGAAAGGTCACGCTCGGCGATGATCTGGTCTTCTATCAGATCCGGGAGGCGCAACGAGAAGTCTGGATCGTCGCTTTGGTTCACGGAGCAACGCGAGCCGAAGCGAGCGATGATCGGTGAGCGTTGTGGCCGCGGCCCTGGTGATGGTGAGTTTTGGGATTCGGACTGAGAGCCGATAGCTGAGAGCTGATCGCTGACAGCTGATAGCTACCAACTGCCTCAATCATCCCCCAGGCGCCAGTCGCGCTTCGTCGCACCGTTCGCCCAGTGGCGCATGTCGAGCAATTCCTGCTCGCCCATCGTTTCGACGTGGCCGTCAAACATTGCAACGACGGCGTTGCCCTTGTAGCGACATGAAACGTTCCCGAATTTCTCCGGCGGATCGCTGTATTCAAAGTACTCGTTCCAGCGCAAGCCCTGGTTCGGAAGCCAGTATGGGCTGGTAATCCGGAAATAACCTTCCTGCGGCTCTGACGTCAATGTCGTTTCCGGATCGCCACTTCGAGCCGATCCGAAGACGATCAACTGATCAGGCCGGCGGACTTCGCCGGTCCGTCTCACATAAAAGATGCCAGTGATGTCGTACAGATACGAGCCACCACCCGGCGGCGGTTTGAGGAAACCGCTGTTGCGGGAATCTCCGCCGACAAACGCCGAATTCAGTCCGAGCGACGGAAGCACGCTCACCAAGTAGGTGTAGCTTTCCGGCGTCTCGTTGCGCATCTCTTCCAGCGTGTCAAAGCCCGAGTTCTTGTAAAGCGCATCCATCCGGTAGTCCAGATACGGCGCGAGACGCCATGGATATCGGCTACTGATCGGCTCGAAGATTGGATCGGTGTTCTCGTCGAACGCTGACAGGCCATCCTTGTATCCCGGCAGCACCCAGTCTGAGTGATCGTCGGCATACAGCTGATACGCGATCATCATGTCGCGCGCGGCAGCCTTCTCGTTGATCATCTTCGCGCTGTCTTGCGCATGCTTGATCGCCGGTAGCAGCAGGCCGATCAGCACACCAATGATTGCGACGACGACCAACAACTCCACAATGGTGAAGCCGGCACGCCATCGATGCTGTGGTTGTATTCGTCGCATCTGTGAAGCAGTCATCCAAACACCCCGATGGAATTGAGAATGAGTCTCAATGCGGATGATAGGCGAGCAACCGCGCGCCGTCAGGGTCGAAGGGCTGAATCTTGGGCCGAAAACGAGGATTCGTTGACATCGATCAGTTCGAACAACTGCAGGTCAACGCACACCAACCACAGACAGCTGAGAGCTGACCGCTGTTCCGCTACTCTTCCACCCGACTGATCTGCCAGTAATCGAGCTCCACCGGAGCCTGACGTCCAAAGATCGTGACGAGCACACGGACCTTGCCCTTCTCCGGCACGACTTCGTCGACGGTACCTTCGTAATTCTCGAAGGGGCCTTCCTTGATCGTGACGTTGTCGCCCTTCTCGAATTCCATCTTGACCGTCGGGGTTTCCTCGGGCTGACGGGAGTCGAAGAGCATCTTCTCGACCTCGTGCGCCGCCATCGGCGTGGGGCGACCCGCGGTGCCGACGAAATCGCCGACGCCGGTGGTTTCCTTGATGAGGAAGAAGACATCCTGAGGGATC
>JBCCFX010000199.1:0-7016 GCA_039029515.1 Planctomycetota bacterium | reverse complement strand
GTCCATCACCGAGCGAGAAGCACGCATTGACCATCTGGATCAGAAACTCAAGCGGCGAGACAAGGATCTCGAGCGAGAAGAAAAAGCCGTCGCAGATCAGAAGACCGATCTCCGCCAGCGGCTTGAGAAGCTCTCCGGCATGTCCGAGGCAGAAGCCCGCGAGATCTACATGAATGAGGTTCGGCATGAAGCTGAACACGAAGCGAGCATTCTGACCCAGCAGATCATTGAAGAAGCCGAAGCGTCAGCGCGAACCAAGAGTCGCGAGATTACGTTGATGTCGATTCAGCGTTTTGCCGCCGAGCATGTTGCCGACTCGACCGTGCGCTCCGTGCGCATTCCGTCGGACGACATGAAGGGCCGCATCATCGGTCGCGAAGGTCGCAACATTCGTTCGCTGGAGAAAGCGACGGGCGTCGACATTCTCGTCGATGACACGCCGGGCGTGATCGCCGTGTCATGTTTCGATCCGATTCGTCGCGCGATCGCCGCCGAGTCGCTGCAGAAACTTGTCGCTGATGGTCGTGTGCATCCTTCGCGCATCGAAGATATCGTCAAGGGTGTGCGACGCGATCTCGAGGAGCGCATTGCGAAAGCCGGCAACGAAGCGGTGATCGAATGCAACATCCGCGGCCTGCATCCGAAGATCGTGGAAGCGATTGGCAAGCTGCACTTCCGAACGAGTTACGGTCAGAACGTGCTGCGTCACTCCGTGGAAGTCGCGTACCTGTCGCAGATGATCGCCGACCAGTTGGGTCTCGACGGTGAGTTGGCGCGACGGTGCGGATTCCTGCACGACATCGGCAAGGCGATGGACCATGAAATGGAAGGTGGTCATCCTGCGATCGGCATGGAGTTCTGTCGCCGATACCGTGAACGCGATGAGGCGGTGCTGAATGCGATCGGCGGTCACCATGGTGACATCGAAGCGACAACGCCGTACACGCCGATCGTGATGGCCGCAGACGCGATTTCCGGTGCTCGCCCGGGCGCGCGGCGCGAGTCGATGGAAATGTATATCAAGCGTCTGGAGCAGCTCGAATCGATTGCCCGTGAGCATTCGGAGGTCGTCGAGGCGCATGCGATCCAGGCCGGACGCGAGGTTCGGGTCATTGTCAATGCGGAATGGGCCGACGACGGCGCGGCACACCGCATCGCCAAGGCGGTCGCGAAGCGTGTCGAGGAAGAAATGACCTTCCCTGGCGAGATCAAAGTGACTGTGCTGCGCGAGGTGCGAGCGGAGGCCCTTGCTCGCTGATTTCCGGGCCATTCATGCCGAATCGCCGCCATTCGCGGCCAGTCGCTACCATACGGGCTTTGCCGAATCGTCGGCAGTCCTTGCATTGATCATCTGTTCGAAGGTTCACCATCCATGGCCATCAAAGCCACCGATCTCAAGCCCGGCCGCGCCCTCATGTGGGAAGGCAAACTGCACATCGTGCTCGACACTGATTTCGTTAAGCCCGGCAAGGGTCCGGCGTACGTGCAGGCGAAGATGAAGAACATCGAGACCGGCACCATCAAGACGAATCGCCTCAACTCCAGTGACAAGGTTGAGGACGTCACGATCGATCGCCGGAAGATGCAATATCTCTACGACGGTTCAGGTCAGGGCAAGGGACCGTTCGTCTTCATGGACAACGAGACCTACGACCAGCTCGAAATCGACGGTGATGTGCTCCCGGAATCGCAGAGCAAGTGGCTCAAGGAGAACCTTGAGGTGAGCATTCAGATGTTCGACGGCAATCCGCTCGGAGTCGAGTTGCCGGCGTCGGTGGAGCTCGTCATCACCGAGACGTCTCCGCAAGCCAAGGGCGCGACCGCGACGAACCAGCTCAAGGAAGCGACCGTTGAGACCGGCGCTCGCGTCCGCGTACCGCCGTTCATTGAGAATGGTCAGTCAGTGAAGATCAACACTGAGACCGGCGAGTATCTCGGCAAGGCCTGATCGCGCACACATGCAGACACTCTCGGAGATTCGCAGCCTGCTCGCAGAACGCGGGCTGCATCCGCGCCATCGTTTCGGCCAGAACTTCCTGCATGATCATCAGCAGATTGCGCGCCTGCTTGATGCGGCTGATGTGCAGCCGGAGATGGTGGTGCTTGAGGTTGGACCCGGCACGGGCATCCTGACCGAAGCATTACTGCAGCGCGGCGCGACGGTCATCGCGTGCGAAATCGATCGTGATCTGGCGAGTCTGATTCGGGATCGCCTTGGCGATCGCATCACGCTGATCGAAGGTGATTGCCTTGATCGTGGCCGGACACTGAATCCGCAGATTTATGAGGTGATTGACGGTCGGACGTTTCGTCTTGTCGCCAATCTGCCGTATCAGGCTGCGAGTCCGTTGATGTCGACGCTCGCCGTCGACACGCCGAACTGCGATGGCCAATTCGTCACGATCCAGCGCGAGGTTGCTGATCGCTTGCTCGCGTCGCACGGCAGCAAGACGTACGGACCGTTAGGCATCATCGTGCAGTCAGTATGTGAGGTGCAGCGCATCAGCGTCGTGCCCGCAACGTGTTTCTGGCCCGCGCCGAAAGTCACCAGTGCGATGGTTTCACTTCTGCCGCGCGAAGATCGTCTGGTCGAAGACGCAAGCGCATTCGCCCGGTTCATCGTGATGGTGTTCTCCAAACGTCGGAAGCAACTCGGATCAATTGTTGGTCGCGATCATGAGTGGCCCGATGACATCACGCCGGATCGTCGGCCGGAGCAGCTGTCGGTGTCGCAATTGGCGTCGGTGTGGGCGATGGCGCGCGACGCGGCGTGGTTGCCACCATCGTGAGCAGGCCCGCGAGGACAAACACGGCGCCGATGAAGAATTCGAGGCCGATCTCATTGCCCTGAAAGAGAAAGCCCCACAGTGCCGACAGAATCGCAGCCAGGAAGAGGTAAATCGCGACGTTGACGGTGCGGAGGCCAGATAGCGCGGTGATCCACGTCACGTAGCAGATGCCGATCGCGATGAAGCCAAGAAAGAAGATCTGCCAGTAGTTGGCGAGCGACAGCCCGCGAAACTCTGCAGCGTCAGCAGGGAAATGCAAGACGGTCGACATCAGGAACCCGATGACACCGCCAACCGCGACGAGATCCATGGGTTTCAGAATGTGACGCGCACCACGATTCAACGTGGCGATGCCCGCACCCATGATCGATGAGAATGTAATCGCGAGTGGCCCTGCGATCGTGTCAGGGCGCAGGCCACCGGTTCCATTGCGCCCGATGACGACCGTGGCCACGCCCACGAGACCGAGCGATAACGCGATGATCGCGAGGCCATTGATGCGCTCGCGAAGCACCAGCCATGCGAGCCAGCCGGCGTGGACGGGAATCGTGGCGATGATCAGCCCGATGAGTGCGGCATCAGTACGACCGTTGTCCGCGCCCCACGCCAGGGGAAAGTGATAGCCGGGATATGACACGAAGCCGACGATGATGAGATAGACCCATTGTCGTCGCGTGATGTGACGGAGTTTCGGTCGTCGCCAGATCCACAGGACGAGCAGGGCGATGCCGAAGCTGTCCATACGAAGCGCGACCAGCGCGGATGGTCCGACGGCCTCCGTGAGCCAGATGACATGGACGTAGCTCCACGACCAGACCAGGACCGTGAACAGGGCCATCGCGTGATAGAACCAGACTGGTCGCGGGTCCGACATGAGCGAGATGGTAGGGAGGTCAGCTGCGCACGACGCGCAGAATCGTGAATTCCATCGAATGACTTCGCTACACTTCCCGCATGAGCAACGACATCACCATCGGCATCATCGGCGGCTCCGGGCTCGGCGAAGCGCTGGCCGACGCACTGGGATCGGGTCTCGAAGGCGAGCATCGGCCCGACACGCCCTTTGGACCGCCCAGCGCTGCAATTCGGGTTGGCAATTTTGATGGCGTGCGAATCGCACTGCTCCAACGACACGGTGATGGTCATGCGCTGAATCCCGCCGCGGTGCCGTATCGAGCGAACATCTATGCGTTGAAGATGCTGGGGGTGACGCACATCATCGCCTCCGGTGCGACCGGCTCACTGCGCGAGTCCATTGCGCCGGGTGATGTCGTTGTCTGTGATCAACTCATTGACAAGACGAACGGACGACCGAAGACGTTCTACGATGATGTCGCGGTCCATGTCGAGTTCGCAGAGCCATTCTGCCCGGTGATGCGGCAGTGGTTGCTCAGGGCGTCGGGGCATGTTGACAACGTCACAATCCACGACGGTGGGACGTACGTCTGCATGGAAGGGCCTAGTTTCTCCACGAAAGCAGAGTCGCACATGCACCGACAATGGGGCGCGGACCTCGTCGGCATGACCGCGCTGCCGGAAGCGCGCCTCGCAAGGGAAGCGGAGATCGCCTACGCACTGCTCGGCCTGCCGACGGATTACGACTGTTGGCGTGAACGTGAGCCGTCATCGGCGGGCATGTCGTTGCTCGAAGAGATCATCGGAAACCTCCGGCGATCCACCGAAGCATCCATTGATGTCATTCGGACCGCGCTGCGCGACGTTTCGATGCTGCGAGAAGAACGCAGTCCGGCACACGATGCGCTTGCATTGGGCATCTGGACGAATCGGGCGCATATCACCGATGATGCACGCGAGCGCTACGCGCCGCTTTGGGGGCGACACATCGAGCCGGCGTCTGCTTAAACGAGTTGATCAGAATTCCAGGACGTTCAGGCGAGCGGAGAACGTGGTGTCATCGCGAATTTCGTCGCGACGAACGACCACCTGCACGGTGAAGTCAGTAAATCGCCGCTCGACGCCGAAACGGACTGCACGAAACTCACTGGCTTCGAAGTCCCATTCCGGGCGGAAGCTGATCTTGTACGTCGGCGTCAGTTCATAGAGCCACAGCACGCCGAGCAATTCGGTCTCGCTCGCATCGATGAATCGATACTCAATGTAGCTCTGCAAGCGCGGCGAGTGATCCATCAGCATGCCGATTGCACCGCGCTGAATCCTGGACCGATCGAAGTCGTACACCGTTTCACCTGACAGTGACAGCGAATCGCTGAATCGAAGAATCCCTGCAGTGCGTGCTGCGTTGCCTAACTGCGAGTACTCCGGGCGATAGTCAAAGAACTGTGGCGTCGGAGATTCCTTGTTGTGGTCACTCGTCGTCAGGTAGACATCCGTGTCGAGTGTGAACACATCGACACTGCGCCATCGGCCGGGGCCGCCGCGCTTCGTCTGCCATGTGTTGCGCATGCCGAGGCGAACCGTGCCGCCAGTGGCAATGGACTCAACTTCCGGGTCGTATTCCGGCAGATCTGTTTCGTCGACGTTCGATTCGCCGTACCACGCCGTGATGCTCGGTTCGATGATGTGGCGAATGCGATGCAGACCGAGCAGTTGATTCTCAACGCTGTTGTTCACGTGCTGGAATTGCGTCCCGACATAGATGCCGGCGGCGCCGTGTGCTCGTGTGCTTTCAGCATCAGATGAGAATGTCTCGAAATCTTCGGTGTACGCGGTGGCGCGACCAACGAGAAACGGGACGACCTTGAAGATCCCGATCGTGGAAGGCATCGAGAACTCGTGTCGCGAGTCGAACCGGCCGACCCAATCTTCGTTGAATCCCTGCGCGATGAGTGCGTCGCTCAATGGCGTATTCGCACCAATACCGAAGCCTGCGGGTCGAATGCCGAGTTCAGCCGGTGAATTGTCTTCCAGTTGCAGTCGCATGTACGACGCGCGCGACTCGGATGAATATACGACCTTGCCACCGAACAACGTGGCGCCATACTTTCGTAAGGAGACTTCAGGGAGGCGGTCGACGCTGTACTGTCGTGATGCGATCAGATAGTCGTTGGAAAGGAATCCGTTCACGTCATACTTGGCGAGTGCAGTGAAGGCGCTATTGCCGTTCTGCCACTTCGCGTATGCGCTTGTTTCATATTCACGTCGTTCGAAGAAGGCGTCTTCCCGAAACGTGGGGATGAATGTCTCATCGCTGATCACCGATGCCTGGCTCTGAAGTGTCCAGTTCTCACCGACACGCTTCTGGTGTTCCCACAGGGCCACACCGCGGAAGCTCGAGTCGGGATCAACTTCGATGCCGGCGTCGGTTCGATCCACACCGTCATCCCACATGCCGTACAGGTCGACGACGCCTTCGCCGTACAGATCTTCGTACGAAAACACGAGACCGACGGCCGCGCCGCGCTCGGTGCGTCCGTCGATCTTCAATTCCGCATCCATGGTGTTCGGCGCGTCGATGCCGAGCAGGCCGAAGAGGTCCCAACTCGTTTCGATCTCCACGCCGGAGTTGTCGCGCGTCCCGATCTGCACGGAACGCAACGGAATGCGTTGAAGCGTGCCGGAGAATTTCGGCCAACCGAAAATAGGTGTTCCGCCCACACGGAATGTATTGTCCCGGCTGTCGAAATGCGTTTCGGTGTCGTCCGGGTTCTTTGCCGATGGGCGCTGCGTGATGGTCATGCGTTCCGCGCCGACAGCAAAGTGTGGCGTGAAGAATTCACTTGTGGACACGCGCACCTGCTTCGCGGTCCACTGATCCTCAGCAACCTGCCGCATCTCCTTGGCTCGAGCATGTACTGGAATGCGGCTGGCGCGTGAATACGTGCGCAGGATGGCTTCCAGCATGATCGCGCGGCCGGATTCGAAATCGTAATACGCTTGAGGTGCGCGCAATCGATATTGATCACGATTCGCGTTCACGATGACATTGCCTTCGAGATAGATGCCGCGCACACTGTCGGCGGAGACATCGGAACTCGTCGCCGCGTCGTTGGATCCAGGTTCCAGGAAGACCACCGCGCGCTCGGCGACCAGCGACAGCTCGCGCCAGTCTTCTTCCGCGTCCGGCGTGCGGTACACAATTGCGATCGAACCGGTGGCGGTGATGATGTCCTCATCTGCACCTGGTGTGTACTGGAGTGTCTCAGCGCTGAAGCGAATGCGCGCATCGGGATCGCGCAGCCATGTCGGTGTCTCTTCCACGGGCAGTGGGACCGTTGTCGGGAGTTCGAGATCCGCGGGATCAATCGG
>JBCCFX010000198.1:0-7038 GCA_039029515.1 Planctomycetota bacterium | reverse complement strand
TTCTTATTTGTATATCAACACGTAGGGTGAAACCCCCAGTTTGGTGGGTAGAAGGCATACCCCTGCCAGTACGTCACCTAAGACATCAGTCCATTTAGCACCTGTACATGCGGTGGGAGTGCGGCGCAACCCGTCCCTCAATACCCCATTATACCTTTCAATCAACCCATTCGCCCGCGGGTGTGCCACCGCGACATGCGCACGATGACGCCCATCTGGTCGGATGAAGTCTGCCGAATCCACGACCGCCCGCCTGGCCATACGCCGACGTTGGAGGAAGCAATCGGCTATTACACCGCCGAGTCGCGTCCGATCATCGAGGCGACGATTGAGGCCGCGATCAACGAAGGGACACCCTTCGATGTGGAACTCTCCATTCGGACGGCAGCCGGACGTCGCATTTTCGTGCGTTCGATGGGTGAGCCGGAGTTTGAAGACGGGCGCTGCGTCCGGCTGTCGGGCGTCTTTCAGGATGTCACGACTCGGCGGGAGGCGGAGAACCGTCTGCGCCTGACGCAGTTCACAATTGAACGAAGTCCCGATTCGGTCTTCTGGGTCGACCGAGGTGGACACGTGATGTTCGTCAACGAAACCGCGTGCAACGTGCTGGGCTACACACAGGAAGAACTGCTGAAGCTTCGCGTCATGGACATCAACCCAACCGTCGACGCGGTGAGCTGGGGCGATCTTGTCGCCGCGATCAAGAACCAACGTTCCATCGTGCTCGAATCGAGACATCGTGCCAAAGACGGGACGATCATTCCTGTCGAAGTGTCGTGCAATCACGTGCTCTACGATGGTCAGGAGTTCTTCTGCGCATTCGCCCGGGACATCAGTGATCGTCTCGCTGCGGCGCAGGAACTGCATCGCTACAACGCCGAGCTCGAGAAGAGCAACCGCGAACTCGAACAATTCGTGTACACCGCGTCGCACGACCTCAAGGCACCGCTGGTGACTATCGCCGGTTACGCGGGCTATCTTGCCGACGATCTTCGCGATGATCGATACGACGATCTGCCGGACTACGTGGATCGCATCGAACGCAATGCGCAGCGCATGCGCGATACGATCGATGATCTGCTCGACCTCAGCCGAATCGATCGCGAAGCCAGTGAAGCAGTTGATGTTGACCTGTGCGAGCTGGCCAATGAAGCCTGCGAAACAAATCGCGCACTGCTGGATGAGCGGCAGGTTACGGTCAAGATTGACTTTGAAGTGGAGTCGTGGCGCGCGGATGTTGTTCGACTCCGTCAGGTCATGGCAAATCTCGTGACGAACGCGATTCGACATGGTTGCCTGAGTCCATCGAATGCAATTGAGATCGGATCGGTCGCCGGCTCCGACAACGAGCTGCGCATCTATGTGCGCGACTTCGGACCGGGAATCGACCCTGAGCACCATGAACGGATCTTCCGTCTCTTTCATCGTCTGACGAACGAACCCGGGAGTACCGGCGTCGGCCTGGCGATCGTTCGCCGCGTGGCCGAATGCCACGGCGGCACCGCTTGGGTCGACTCCGCGCCCGGCGAAGGCGCCACGTTCTGGGTGTCGTTACAGCAACCTTGTTCATCGCTCGAAGCCACGGAGCAACATGATGCGGCAGGCCACGCCAATGAAGCCAATTCACTTTCTCCTCGTTGAGGACGACGACGATCATGCACAATTGGTGCTGCGCGCCATGGAGCGTACACGCATCGAGACGTCCATTGATCACGTCAACGATGGCACGCATGCAATGCACTACCTCCGCCGCGAGCCACCGTACGAAAGCGCTGCGCGACCTGACGTCGTTCTGCTTGACCTGAAGATGCCTGAGATGGGCGGCCATGATGTGCTCAAGAACATCAAGGCCGATCCGGTGTTGCAGTCCATTCCCGTCGTCATCCTCACCACGTCTGCGGCGGAATCAGATCGCGCCAGTGCCTACTCGCATCATGCGAACAGCTATCTGGTCAAACCGCTCGACTTTGACTGCTTTCAGGACATGATCGAAGATCTCAGCCTGTACTGGGCGATCTGGAATCAGCGACCACCCGCCACGACGCGTATCGACGCTGCTTGATTCGACTGACGGCGTAAGACCACGCGACCCTCAACGACCGAACACAATTCCGAAGTACCACTTGAGCATGGCTCCGTGACGTGGGTGCGCGAGCGGTCTACCATTCGCACTCGTCGGAGTTGTGCCTCATGCGTTTTCATCGCGTCGTCATCATCGTGTGTGTGCTTGCTTTCAGCGTCATCGCCGTGGCCGGCCATGATCAGCCTGATGCGCCGCCGACACGTGAACGCATCATCAGCATCCCCGCGACGCCGCAACGCGATGGTGATGCTGATGCTGGCCGCCGCTACGTGTTGCACGGCGACTACCTCGGGTCCGGGTATCCCTACAACTTCTATATCCTGTTGAGTCTCGGCTCAATGGCGCCGGAGCAAACGCTCCAACGTGCGGACGTCGATCGCCGCATTCCGCCGTCGTACAACGTATTCGAATCGTCAAACGGCGTTCGTGTCGTGGGTGGTTTGAACTGCCTTGGCTGCCACGCGTCGATGTTCAACGGTGAACTCGTCATCGGCCTGGGGAACTCGATGATGGACTGGTCGGTCAATGAGGACATTCCGGCCGATGAACTGCGCACGCTTGTCGGTCAGCAGTACGGCGATCCTTCACCTGAACGTGAAGCGTTCGAACAGTTCATACGAGGCGTGGAAGTGCTCTATCCAACGGTGGTCATGCCTTTTGTGGGCGTGAATCCGGCGTTTACGATCGAGGAAGTCGCCGCAGCGCACCGTCGTCCCGATGATCTGACCTGGTCGACCGAACCGCTGTATACGGTCGGCGAGAATCAGGTTGCATCGGATGTGCCGCCATGGTGGCACATGCGCAAGAAGAATGCGCTGTATTACAACGGGATGGGACGCGGCGACTTTTCCAAGCTCATTGGCCAGATCAATGTCGTGGCGATTCGCGATGCTGACGATGCTCAGCGCACGAACGACAACATGGATGACGTCGTTGCATTTATGCGGGCGCTCGAGCCGCCTTCATATCCGGGTGATATCGACCAGTTGCTCGCCGAGCGCGGCCGCGGCGTCTTTGAGACGAATTGTACGCGCTGCCACGGAACGTACGGCGAGATCGAGACGTATCCAAACAAACTCGTGCCGATCAGTGAAGTGGGCACCGATCCAGCGTATGCGGAAATGCTCATGTCGAGCGAGTTGCCGACGTGGTACAACCGAAGCTGGTACGCACAGACGGAGCCGGCGTCACGGGTTGAACCATCCATGGCGTACATCGCGCCGCCACTGGATGGCATCTGGTGTACCGCGCCATACTTTCATAACGGTTCGGTCCCGACGCTCGATGCCGTGATCGATTCGTCCATCAGGCCGACGTTCTGGGAACGCTCGTTTCGTGATGATGACTATGACCTTGATCGCATCGGCTGGCGATTCAAATCGCACGATGCCGGCGGCACACCGCGCGTGTATGACACGACCGTTGACGGCTACCGCAATACCGGTCACACCTACGGCGATGACCTGACGGATACTGAACGCCGCGCGTTGCTCGAGTATCTGAAGACGCTCTGATCGATTCTGTCGCGATCATGCTGCACGACGTCGTCCTGCACGACTCGCGCGGTACGATGGTCCGGCGGTCGGCAAAACCGCGTTCAGGATGGCGCTGGCCGCCAATATCCGAGTTCGCGATTGACGAATCGGGCCAGGTCAACAATCATCTTGAAAGGCAGTCGGATGCCCGAACGTCGCCTCTCGTATCGGCCAGACGTTCAACGCAGGGCCCGTTCCGACGCCCGACATGTCTTGAGCGCGCTGCTCGCACCCGCGCGGCGCACCCGGAGGTCCGCGATCGTCTGATCGATCTCAGGATCCCGCACACAGGAGTATTCACCATGGCCCGACGCGGCTTTACGCTTATCGAAGCGCTCGTTGTGATCGGCATCATCGGCATTCTGATCACGATCGCCTTTCCGGTGTTCAACGGGGTGATCGAACAGAGCCGCGCGTCCACGAGTATTGCCAACCTCCGACAGTGGGGCGCCGCGAATGCCAGCTTCCTGAACGACAATGACCAGGTCCTGCCGTGGGAAGGCCTCGATGGCGAGATGATGATGACCACCAACTTCGAGGAAGATCTCTGGTGGGCGAATGCACTCGCGCCGTATGTCAACGAACCGAGGTACGCGGACCTCTCAGACGATGCAGTCGCGGCCGGCGAAGCCGTTCCGGGACCGGAGAGTCGAAAGTCGATCTGGGTCGATCCGACCGCGCAGGGTGAGCCGGTCACGGGCGACATGAAGGAGTACTACTTCACGTACGTTATGAACGAGTCGCTGAATGATCAGTTCTACGAGTTGTACACCGATCCATCTGGCAACGCCTACACCGCGGGCGATGACTATCCCGTCGAATTGCGCCTGCGCATGTCGCAGGTGAAGGAGCCGGCGAAGACCGCGTTTATGTTCGAAAAGCGCACCATCATGGATGAGATCGATGCGATGCATCCGTATCACCCGCTCGACGTGCAGTTCACGCAGCGCGGCAACTGGCAGCACTTCACGGCGCGCCATAACGATGGCGGCCATATCGTTCGGCTCGACGGTTCGGTCGAACGCTTCGATTTTGCTCGTGTCACCACGCCTATTGGTGGCGCCGAAATGCCGGTGGCCGGCGCATCGACGATGGAAGACTGGAATCAGCCCGGCCTGATCTGGAATCCACTCGGTCCCGCGGTGCAATACGACCCGTGATCTGACGATCGCTTGCATCACTGAACGACAAAGGCAACACACCTCGTCAGGTCATGACGAGGCGTGTGTCGTTTGAAATGTCTTGCGATGCGTCACACGTTACGGACACGTGCCCCAATCGTTGATCACCATCAACACGTCGACGGAATCAACGACACCATCCGAATGAGCCGGTGCGATGTCGAGCAGCACATCCACAGCACCAAGGTGATTGATGACCATCAGCAGGTCATCAATGTTGACGACGCCATTGCCGATCTTGCCGTCCGGCATGATCGGTGCGACATCCGCGAGGCATCGTGTCGGGCACTCGGTCGTGTCGCAACTCGTTCCGTCACCCTGATACGTCCCGCCCATCATGGCGCATTCCGTTTCGCCGATGGTCATCGAGGTCACGCATGCGCCATCCGAGAGACAGCACGCGCCGGGCTGGTTGCAACTCTGTGCATCGCAGTCGGTGCTTGAACCTGCGAACACGCCGCCGCCGTCGAGGCACTGGACATCGAGCATGATCATGCATTGCCCGTCTGACATGCAGCATGCGCCCGGCGGTCGCGGACAATCGAACAATTCGCAGATCGTTCCGAATCCGTTCCACGTTCCGCTCAGACCTTCACATGCCGATTCGATGATCGTCTGGCACGTCCCGTCGACCAGGCAGCATGCGCCGACTGGTGGCGGACACGTGACCGTTTCACAGTTGGTGTTCGGGCCCTGGAACACGCCGCGCAGGATGTCACATGCCTGTTCGCTCACGTCTTCGCAGGAGCCATCAGGCAGGCAGCATGCGCCCGGCGGTTCAAGCGGGCAGAACGTGAAGTCGCACTCGCCACCACCGCCCTGGAAGGTGCCACCGGCCGAATTGCATTCGCCTTCGGTCTGGTTTCGACACTCGAAGTCGGCGTAGCAGCACGGTCCCGGAACGCAGAAGGATGATTGACACGTGGTGCCGAGGCCCTGATACGTACCGCCGAATTCAAGGCATTCTTCGAGCGACTTGGATTCACTGCACGTGTCGAAGTTGATGCAGCATGCTCCGGGACACCCGGTCGTCTGGCATGCAGTGCCCGGACCCTGCCAGGTACCGCCAACGATGTCGCAGAGATTCAGCGAGCCATTCATGCATGAGCCATCGACAAGGCAGCAGGATCCGACGGGCGGCGGGCAGGTGTCTTCCTGACACACGACACCGATGCCGGCAAACGTCCCGCCTTGCGTGGTGATGCAATCATCCTCGAAGGTGTCAATGCACGTTCCATCTGGCAGGCAACACGCGCCCGGCTGTGGACACGCAGTCGTTATGCACAGTGTCGACACGCCCTGATATGAACCGCCTGCGTCGATGCAGTCCTGCCCATCAATCATGGTCGCAAGTGCGCACGTGCCGTCGTCGAAACAACAGGCACCCGGCGCGGGACAGTTGGCGAACTGACAACTCGCGAACGGTGCGACATACGTGCCGCCGTCATCGTCACACATCACTTCAGTCTGGAAAAGGCATGAGCCATCCGGCAGACAGCATGCACCCGGCGGCTGCGGGCACGACTCGGGGTCGCATGCGGAATCCACGCCCTGATACGTACCGCCACCATCGACGCAATCCGCGCCGGTGATGTCGATGCCGATCGCGCATGATCCATCCGGGAAACAGCACGCACCCGGCTGCGGACATGGGCTTGCCATACAGGTGGAGTCATCACCCTGATATGTGCCGCCAGCATCCGTGCACGCGGTCGCGTCAAGAGATCTCAGCGGCAGGCAGGTTCCATCCGGCAGGCAACATGCGCCCGGTTGCGGACATGTTGCATCCGCACATAGAGAGAAATTCCCGCCGTACACGCCCGCCATCAGCGCACAGTCATCGGCGGTCGTTTCGATGCACGAGCCATCGTTGAGACAGCACGATCCGGTTGGCGGTGGACACGGATTGGGATCACACGTCGTGTCCTCGCCTTCGTACAGGCCGCCAAGGTCGGCGCAGTCAGCGCCGGTGATGTCGACGCCGACAGTGCATGAGCCATCGGTGAAGCAGCATGCGCCGGGCTGGGCGCAGGTGACGTCAGCGCAGAGGGTCTGATCGCCGTTGAACGATCCGCCTTGCGTGATGCAGTCTTCTTCGGTGACTTCGATGCACGAGCCATCGTTGAGGCAGCATGCGCCGGGCGGCTGCGGGCAGAGGTTCGGCTCGCAGTTCGTATCGATGCCGGAGTATGTTCCGCCTGCGTCCGTGCAGTCAGCGCCGGTGATGTCGAGACCGACA
>JBCCFX010000197.1:0-7056 GCA_039029515.1 Planctomycetota bacterium | reverse complement strand
GGCACAAGCGAACCAGTGAGAGGGCTTGATAGACCCTCTGACTGAAACACGAAAGGTAGATCCCCCAGACGACGAATGTCCAGGCGGCGCCGTGCCAGAGCCCGCCGAGGACCATCGTCAGCATGAGGTTGATGTAGGTTCGTGTTCTTCCGCACTTACTTCCGCCAAGCGGGATGTAGAGGTAGTCCCGAAGCCATGTGCTGAGGCTGATGTGCCAACGTCTCCAGAAGTCGCTGGGGTTTGTGGCGAAGTAGGGGAGATTGAAGTTCTGCATGAGATCAAAGCCCATGCATCGTGCTGCGCCGCGCGCGATGTCGACATAGCCGGAGAAGTCGCAGTAAATCTGAATGGCGAAGGCGTAGACACCGAGGACCGTTGAGAGCCCTGTATTTGTTTCGCTGGCGAAGACGAGATCGACGATGACCGCAATGTTGTCAGCGATCACCACTTTCTTGAACAGTCCCCAGCCGATCAGAAAGAAGCCGCTGTTGAGCTGCGCCCAATCGACCGCGTGAGGTGATTGAACTTGCGGCAGGAGATGACGTGCACGTTCGATCGGGCCGGCAACAAGTTGTGGGAAGTACGCAACGTAGACGGCGAAATTCAGCAGGCTGTCTTCGGTCCTGACCTTGCCTCGATAGAGATCGATCGTGTAGCTGAGCGTCTGAAACGTGTAGAAACTGATTCCGACCGGCAGGATGATGTTGAGCGTGCTGACGTGAACCGTGACGCCGAGCTCTTCGAGCATTGCGGAGGTGCTGGTGACGAAGAAGTCGAAGTACTTGAAGAAACCAAGTATGCCCAGGTTGCTGCAGAGGCTGACCGCGAGAACGGCGCGATCTCTTCGTGACCGTGCGGGAGGCTGATCCTGCATGGTCCGGACGTTGAGCATTCGTCCGCACGCGTAGTCGATCAGCGTCGAAATGACGATGAGCGACAGGAATCGATAGTCCCACGAGCCGTAGAAGTAATAGCTTGCGGCGAGGATGATGCAGTTTCTGACGCGGACATGACTCCGCGACGCTGCGACGGCAGTCAGGACGAGTGCGAAGAACGCAGCGAAATGAAGGCTGTTGAATTGCATCGGGAATGAGAAACCGAACGATAGCGAGAAGACTCACCGCTCACGCACGCAGATGAAGACCAAATGTGAGTTTTTCGCGTCGGTTGGGTGTTGCTGTTGTCCTGCTGACAGACACCCGATCCACGTGGTTGTGAACGCTCGGTGGTCGACAATGACGTGGAGATGATGACCGATGTTCAACTCGTCCGTGTCCGGCGATCATCATTGACTGCGGCGGCGACAAGCCAGATGCTGAGTATGCTTGTGTGAATTGAGCAGCAGATGGAAGTTCTCATGCAGGACGAAGTGAAGGACAACGCAGTTGAGAACGCAGCGATCTCGGCACTCCATCTAACGTGCCTGGGATTGTCTGCAGCTTTCCTTCTCGTCCATGGACGGCTGCTCTACATGATCAACGAAGTCGGTGGATGGCCGCAAGCTGGCGCTCACTTGTTGCTCTTGGCAGGATTGACCGTCATTGAGTTCATTGTGTTCACCGGCCTTCTCGCCGAATGGAAGTTCTGGACCACAACGCTTGGTTCGTTGAAGCCGGTGCGCCTGACCGCAGTGATCGTCGGAATGATCGCGTGGATGATAGTCGTCATCTTCAATGGGCACGCGATCATGACGTCAAGTTGAGTTCGTTCGCCGGCATCACTGATGCCGGTATTGATATGTCCGTGGTGAACGCAATCTCACATCACGCCGCGCGCAACGTGGCGGCGCAGATTCCGACGCATCGTGATGTTCAAGACGGCGGATTCGGGGGAGCCGCCCGACAAGACTGAGCGACAGGATCACGCCATTCGCACCCGCCGACGCGTCGTGAACAACGGGATGACAAGTCCGGCGAGCGTCGCCGGTGCGGGAATCGGTGTGGTCGTCACACGGTCGACGATGCCAATGACAAACAGGTCGCCGAACAACGCCTGATTCGACACGAAAGGCCACAGATCCAGATCGATCATGGTCAGGATGTCGTCCGTGTCGATTGCATTGACGCCGTCGAGCCTCACGCCAGCCTGAGTCGGACCCGGGCTCCAGTCATCGCTCAGAAAGAGGGCATCGTCGAGAACTGATTCGTTTGGCTCGACGACCAGCTGTCCGGTGCTTGCGGCAAAGTGGAATGACCCGAGCGTCATCGTTCCGCTGATCAAGTCGTAGACGCCGAATCCCGGTAACGAACTTTGGTCTGGTGCTTCGTCATCGAGCACGAAGCTGATGATGAAAGGGTCGCCCACGTTGAGTTCTTCGAGACCATCGATCGACGGTCCATTGCCCTGATCAGCGATCTGATCAATTCTGGCCTCAAACGTGATCTCAACCAACCCGGCGTGAACCGCGCACGGCAAAGCGAGCACGCACGCACTGATGAAAAACACCCCGCTCTGTCTGATCGTCATGGCTCTCTTCTCACGTTGGACACTCAACTATACTGCGTGAAGTCTCCGGGGAAAGAAAAAAGCGCGGCGCGTGTGCCCGGAGGACGGGTTCAGCGAACCTGGCCTACGAATTTTCTTAGACGGAGAGATTGAAGATGCCGACGAGTTCACGACTTCTCAGCTGCGAATGGGTTGAGGACGATGAGCGATTGGAGATTCATGCTAACACTGAAGGAATCCTCTACCTCCGCTCTGTGCTCGATCACCTTCTGGCGACTGAGCAACCGGGCCATATTCACCTGATGACCAAGGAATGGAGTGGGACCGAATTGAGTTCGGAGCGTCAGAACGTAGGCGAAGGGGTAGTTCTTATCAATCACGTCAAGGTGATGATCTGGCCAGAGCAAAGCTGACCTGCGACTCGTGGGGCTTCCCTCTCGCTCCTTGATTTGCCGGAATGGCCAAACTCCAGCCGATCATGAGTCCTCCTGAACATGGAACGAGTACGATCCATGAATGAGCAGCTCTTGATTCAACAGACCCAACGGGGCGCAGCTTGTAGACCGGCATCGCCTACGCCGGCATCGACTTGTAAGAGGTGAACGCAATCTTGCATCGCGCCGCGCGCAACGTGGCGGCGTTGATTCCGGGGTATCGTGATGTCCATGCGGCAGGCTCGTGAAACTCGCCCGACAAGACTCCGACTTCCTCGAAAGGCCCACGAATGCACTCTCGCTTTGCTCTCGTGTTACTCGCCGTCCTGATGCTCCAGGCATGTCAGAGTACGCGGTATGTCCCAGCGGAACTCAAGGGGACGCCGACGGATCAACTCGCGAAGATCATGCCGGGCAAGGCCGGCTTGCTGGACACGCCGGAGTTCATGCTCTCATCCGTTGATGGTGTGAGGATGGCGAATTCATTCGATGGCGCATCACCCGCGGTTTACGTAGCGCCAGGCGCGCACGAGTTCGTCATCAAAGGCAAGTACCACGAACGCGAGTACTACAACAAGGGCGCACGTGTGGGGTCCGCCGTCGTCACAAGTCCCGGCTACGCGACGTTTGCGAGTTCTCGCTGGGAGGAACGCGACGGTACGCTCGAACTTGACGCCGGGATGGAATACACCATCGAAGAGTTGTATACGCAGTTGCCAGCGGGGGAGCGGTAACGCGTCTGCGAGGCGATCGCGACGAAGCCGGCATCGACTGATACGAGATGAGCGCAACCTCGCATCACGCCGGGCGTGCGTGTGGCGACGTTGATTCCGACACATCGTGATGTCCGAGCCGGCGGTCGCCGCGGCGACCGCCCCACGAAGCTCGGTGCGTCTCAAACGGTCAGTGCTACGGTCCGTCGGTCGCCGCCCGAAGGAGGGCATTCAGACTTGCTTCGGCCTGTTGAAGCGCTACGGCATTGATTTTCGTCTGGTCGTAAACGAGCGCTGGATTGTCATCGCCCATCGCTTCCAGATCGACACCATACTGTTCGGCAAGTGATGCGGCGGACGCGGCGGTCTCCTCGAGAATCGCCGTGACGTCAGGGTCGGGCCCGTTCGCCACCATGTCCTTCCATGTCTCGCAGTTGCCACGGGCAATATCGACCGGCGACAAGCCGTCGTTGTTGGTTCGAGATGGATCGGCGCCGGCTGTCAGCAGGAGTTCGATGCACGCCAATTCACCACGATATGCAGCACCCATGAGCGGCGTGGAGCCCTCATCATCTGTCAGGTCGGGCTGCGCGCCGAGCTCGAGCAACGTCCGAATCGCCGTATGGTTTCCCCAATCACCGCTCGTCGCTTCGTGCATCGGTGTCGCACCTGCGTCGCTTGTCGTGTCGACCGCAATTCCGGCGGCCACCAGAGTGCGAATGATCTGCTCGCACGCGTGATTGACGTCGTCATCCTCGTATTCGCCCTGCCAGCAAATGGCATGCAGCGGCGTCTGACCCCACTCATCTCGAACATCCGCGTGTGCGCCGATCTTGAGGAGGAACTCGACTGCGTCCGGATGATGACCAAACGCGGCTGACTTCAGTCGAGACTCACCTCGGATGTCCTGTTCGATGTTGATACCTGCTTCGACAAGACAGTTCGCAACGTCGAATCGGTGTGCACCACATGCACCGGAACTGCACGAGTTCTCGAGTACTGCTGCGAACGCGTCGTTGCCGAACGTGTCGATGGCGTCTCGATCCGCACCTGCGTCAAGAAGGACACGAACGACGTCCGCGCTCCCCGCGATCATGAGGGCGGTTCCACCTGTCTCGTCGCGCGTGTTTACATCGGCGCCCGCATCCAGAATCAATTGAACACATTCTGCCGATCCCGAGCGAGATGCGCAGAAGAGCGGAATCTGGTACGAGTCACCAGTGCCAGTGGGAACGTCTGAGCGGTCGTGCAATTCGTCATCGTCGGACAGTAGATCTTCGTGACCGTCTTCCATCGGATTTGGATCGATGGAGGCGCCACGCTCAAGCAACAGCGCGACGCGCGCGGGATCGCCCGCCGCACACGCTTCGGTCAGGAGCGAACGACCGATGAAGTTGCACTCGGTTGGGTCGAGGCCGAGATCGAGCAGGTACCGGAGCCGCTCGACATGGTCCGGCGTGACCGCTTTGTCGTGAAAGTCCCATCGTGCGCCGTGGCCGGCGGCATACCACGCCGCGGTATTGCCGCCATCCGATCGAGCGTGAACGTCGGCACCATATGCGACAAGGCACCGCAGCGTTTCCACGGTCGCGCCGTCGATGGACCGCGCAGCCACCATGAGTGTAGTGAGACCATTCAGATGCGGTCCGTTGTCATGTTCAAGGTCCGCGCGCTCATTGATGTCCACGCCATCGGCGATCATGCGCGAAAGTGTGTCGATGTCACCTTTCCGCGCGGCACGATGGACCGCCGGCTCAGGCGGTCTGGTCCAGTCGGGTGAAGGCTTGTCTCGATCGTCGGCTGCATTCGTTGTCATCATCTACCCCCTTTGGTCAGCGCGGATCAGTGCTCGAGGATAGGCCATCACATGAACAAATACGAATGAATCGACGTGAAATGACGCGCCCCGAGACGCGGCGATCCGGCGTACAGAACTCACGTTTGCTGATAAGCCGTCGCCGTGACGCCGCATTCGCTACACAAAAATGCGTAGTACATACCTTCATGAGTCAGGAAGGCACCATTGTCGAGTTGAGCTATGAAGGTCATGGTGCGGCCACACTCGACACAGGTTGGATACACGGGATCGTTTATCCAAGTCGGAAGCCCGCCAATCTGGCTGAACGTCGTGGGAATGAACTGGTCGGCCGCATGCCAGGCGCGCCGATGTCTGATCGTAACCGGTACCTCGGACCAGGGACTACTGCCCCAATCCTCAGCAGCTGAAGGGAGATACTCCGGCTTCTGGTTTTGTGGTGCCCACGCCCAGCGACCATGAGCCGTCGCTCTGAAGAAAGGGCCACCGTCGCCAGTGAAGCAGGTACATACCTCGCACGTGTAGACCGAAAGTGGCGATTGATGCGCGGCTAAGAAATGTAATCGAGCGTCGGCTAGATCGAACTGCACCAACTGTCGCAGTGGTCTTTGGCACCAAGAACAATTGGAGTTGCTTGAGCGCATTGCACTTACGCTTATTGCTTCAACATCACTCTCACTCGATGCATCCATCGCGTAGCATTGATCAAAGTGCAAATCGTGCCGACGCCCGTCGCGAAGCTCCCAGCCGGCGACATTTGCGTACCTGCTTGGTGATTGATGCAACGAGCCTGCCCAAGGAGGTGGCTGCGCATCCGATTCCGCGAAGAATCTCGCAACCTGCGTCGTACCGATCCAAGCCAGACTCTGCAGGATCTTATCCGCCGGACCATTGGTGGCCAATGCATCTATCAGTGCATGCGTGAAGCAGTCGTCGGCGTTGCGAAAAGCAAGCGGTGGCCAGTAGCGGTCTCGTGCAACGAATTCACTCAACAACGGATCGAGGCAAGTCGTCGTGAATGCGGCCAGACATAGGGCAATGTTCTCCGCAATGTTGTTGTCACCCTCTGCTATCGCCTTGACGGCATACTCGATCATTCGATCTCGCTGCATGGGCGTGAGACTCGTATAGAGTTCTTCTACTGTTCTTGGCGGATCCACGTATCGATTAAGCTGGTCATACGAACGAGGCTGATGATAGATCAGCAACAAGTCGACTGGGTCGCTCGCGCCCTGGTATAGATCGACATCTCGGCGGTTCTTCTCGATGAATGCCCGTCGCTTCTCCTGTGCGATCCGATTAAAGCAAACACCGCAGTAGCCGTCATTCCGCCTGGCCGTGGCTGTCTGAATGGAATTGACGCACCCTTCTGTCTTGCATGCGACACGTTCTTCGGCCATTCAATTGGATTCCAGTCAGTAGGCCGGCATCGCTGATGCCGGCATTGACCCATACGAGGTGAAGCAACCTGGCGACGTTGATTCCGGCATATCAGACAGTTCGAGATGGCGGGTTCGGGGAACGCGCCCTACGAAGCGCATCCATCACCATTTGCCGACCCGCCGGTCAACTCACTTCTGCCACAAGCCGTACTGAATGTCGTTCTGGATGTAGATCTCCCACGTGCCAGTGTCGGCTTGCTTCGCGG
>JBCCFX010000196.1:0-7111 GCA_039029515.1 Planctomycetota bacterium | reverse complement strand
TCGAAGTGCACGGCATCAAGGCGATGACGATCGGCAAACTCGTGCCTGCCGACAAGGCGTTGATCTGGCGCGGTCCGATGGCACACGGCGCGTTCAAGCAACTCGCACTCCAGACGCGCTGGGGCGATCTCGACTACCTCATCGTCGATCTTCCGCCGGGCACGGGTGATGTGCCGCTGACGCTTTCGCAATTACTGCCGCTGACCGGAGCGGTGACGGTATGTACGCCACAGCGCGTCGCGCAGGATGATGCCCGACGCGCGGTGCGTATGTTCCAGCAACTCGGCGTGCCGCAACTCGGACTCGTCGAGAACATGAGTTTCTTCATCGGCGATGACGGTAAGGAATATGACATCTTCGGACGCGGCGGCGCCCAGTTGCTTGCACAGGCCATGAACCTGCCGTTCCTCGGTGCGATGCCGCTGCATATGAAGTTGCGTGAGAACGCGGATAACGGACAGCCGCTGGAACAATGGAACATCAACGACACGATGTCCGCCGCACTCGATCACATGTGCGAACAGCTTGCGAGCCAGGTGTCCATTGCATCAATGCGTGGCGACTTCGTTCAGCCGACGCTATCGGTCACCTGATGGCATGATCAATCAGTACGGCGGCTGCATCGACGGATCACGCTCCGCCGGCGGTGTCACATCGTCGATGACATCTTGATGCAGGTCCTCATCCGGCGTCACGATCGGATCGATCAGGGCGTCGTCGTCATCACGCACCAGATCGTTCGGGAATGATGGGCCGAGTGTTGGTGCCGACGTCGGTTGAGGCGGCGCGATGTCCGAGTGATCGGTCGGCGTGATGTCCAGCGTTGTCGTCTGCGTTCGACCATCATCAAGGACTTGCGTGCGGTCGACGCGCTCCACCAGCATGGAATCTGGGTTGATAAACAGCGAGACGGTCGGTTCACGATCCGACGGTTCGTCGGCGTCATCCGAGCGCTCAGCAAGATCAAGCTGCACCAACGCGCGATCTTCGATGGTCACCGATGTGACCGCAGTCGCTTCGAGCGGCGCATCGTCGGCGTGTTGCCACTCGGTGAGCGGTCGTTCGCTGAACTTCAGGACCATATGAGGCGCGAGGAAGAAGTTGTAACGCTGACGAGCGGCTTTCGCACCGCGCGGTGATTTGAAGGGAACGGAGACACCAAGCGATCGCCAGATCGATCCGCCGGACGTGCGCACCGTCAGCTCATCGGCATCCGCGGTGCAATCCATGGTCATCTCGACTTCATCGACATCGTTCGGCGCGTCGGTATCGGTCGTGCGGTACACAACGCGAACTTCATCTGCGTAGGTATCCAGTTGCTTGTAGCGCTTCACGAGGAGGTCAAAGACTGTCTCAGCGGTCAGCGTGCCATCGTCAGTCGCCCGGTAGTAGGACGACGTCGCGAGCACGTCCAGCGCATTGTCGTGCGAAGCGCGACCATGAGCCATCGGTGCGGCAACTGCCACAGCGGTGATCATCGCGATGGATACCCGGATGCCTGCACACCGTCGACCGGTCATGACTGCCCTTTCCACTGCGAAACCCCACGACTGGAAATCAGTCTACCGGGCGAGCGGATGGGCGTGGAGTTGCAATTCGCCGGAAACGGACGACTTCAACCCGAAATCCGGCCTTACGCCCCCACCAGGAAGATCATCATCGTCATCACGATGCCGTTTGATGTGCCGTGAACGACCATCGGTGCGATCAGGCTGTCGCGCCACTCGCGGGCCAGGCAGAACGCCATTGCGAGTGCCATCAACACCGGTACGGCGATCCAACCTTGCGGATGCACGATCGCGAACACGAAGCTGCTCAACAACCCACTGACGATGAAGCTGCCAACGACCGCGAACGATCGGCTGGCATCACGCAGGTGCCGATACAACACGCCGCGGAACATGATCTCTTCCACGACGGGTGCCGCGACGGCCGCAAGCAGAAGAATCAGCACGCGCGCCGAGATGCTGCCGTTGGCAATCTCGAGGATGATCGGATGCGCCGGTCCGCCCGTCGGCACGAAGATGTCGCCTTCACCCCCCGCTGGCGTGAACGCGGCCTGAATGGCCACAAGGATCAACATGATGCCAAGTCCGACCGCGAGGATCGGCAGCGCCATCGCGTAACACGCGAGGCCAGATAGAACTTCCATCACCGGATTGCGCCCGAACGACAGGCCGACGTCATGACAAACATCGCGAGCCTGTGCGCCCCGCAGGACCGGCCAGACGAGCGCGAGCAGACTGCCGAAGAACAAGCCAACCGCGCTGATCATCTGCGCCGACGCAGGTACGAAACCGAGCAGGATCTGGCCACCCATGAAGATCAGCAGCCAGACGGCAAACGTCTCGGCGTAGATGCCGTGCGGCACGCGTCCCGTCTTGAGCCCGGACTGCACGCGCCCGGTGATCAGGAACACCAGAAACATGATGAGTCCGGCGAACCCGAAGAAGCCGATCGCACACAACAGGATCACAAACGCCACGACGGTGATGACGACTTTGGACGCTTCGCTGAGCAATGCATCGCGCGCTGCGAGGTCATCGACGCCCACTGGGTGCATGGCGAGCTCGCCGAACCAGCCAAGTTCATCGACGAGCGCTTGTCGCTGATCATCTGTCAGTGCCGCGACGGCATCAACGCGAGCCTGCTCCTCGACGTAATTCTCATCTTCGAAGTCGACCGACGGATAGAGCGCCAAGAGCGCTTCGTTGACTGTGGCCTGTGCTTCTGTGACCTCAAACGCATCACCGTGTATATCTGAAGCGGCTGCGATATCTTCGAACAGATACCCCAAGCGCGTGCTGGCTTCCTCAGATCCCATCATTTCCGACGCGAAGACGACAAACGCCTGACGCTGCTTGATTGAACCCATGTCGAGTGCCGGCTGGAGCTGCGTGAACAGAATGCCATTGTTGCCCGGCGAGATGCTGGACGCACCAACGCCATACTTCGCCTGCACCTTCATCAACAGGAATCCGATCGGATCATCCGGATTCGTGTCATCGGTCAGCAGCGCACCGGCAAACATCGTGGCGAAGAACACAGCGCCCGCCACGAGCACAATCACACACCACGCGAGCAACGTCATCAGGATGTTGCTCGTCGGCTGCTTGATCGGCCGATCATCCGGCGCCATGTGCATCGCATCCGGCGCGGCGAAGCCCATGTCACGAATCGGGAACTGTGGATCATTCGGTTCGAGCATCGTGTTCAACCATTCCTTCAACCTGCGTTCGAGTGCACGGAAGCATAGACCCCGAACGCAAACAATCCATGAATCGTCATGGCGCCAAGGAGCCAGCCGGTCGCGCGAGCCGATTCCACCGGCTGTCCGATTCTCGGACCGTGATTCCAAATGCGCATCAATCCGAACCCCGCACACAACGCGGTCAGCACATGCATCGGCACGACTGTCGCCCGGGCCCAAGCGGGGAGCGGACTGACGCCGAGAAATGCTTCCAGCATCTGGGCTTCCAGCGTGTCCACGCGGATCAGCTCGCCCAGGCCGCCCCGGACGACAACGCCGTACAACGCCCCGGTGATCACGGCGGCGATCACGAGCGATGATCCACGTCGAACGAACCACGATCGCTGTTCCAGCAGCCAGAGCAGGCCGGCGACTTTGAGGAGTTGCTCGACCAGTGGCGCGAGGACGACGGCAGACATGGCTCGTCCCTGCGTCCCGACGAGCACATGGGACATCAGCGAGCCGACGATCGATGCGGGGATCGCGAGCAGAATCGAACCGGTCCACCAGATGAACCGTTCGCCTCGGCCTGCGGCGTCTCGAAGCTCGATGAATCGATCCATGCGCGCTGACTGCTGCGCATCCTTGGTGGAATGCCAGGTCAACGCGGGTTCATCGGACATCGCGTGCGTCGCGAGCGGATCATCGTCGACGCGCGTTGCCCGCGCCGGCTCTTCGTCCAGTCGGTTCGACTGATCCGGCTCGATTGCGGCCCGCTTGAGATGCGGTTCGCTTTCCACGCCCTGACGTTTCGGGTCATGCGGCATGAGCAGTCGAGCGTTTCACCGCGGTGCCGTACGCAAGTACTTCCACCATCGGCATCGGGTTCTTCGTCATGCGCCCGATGCTGCTCGTTTCGAAGCGGACGTTGATGACATCGGTGGCGCCAAGCGCGCGTGCCTGATCGACCATGCGGCAATGCGCTTCGCGTCGCGCTCGATCCATGAGACGTTCGAACGTGCGGACTTCGCCGCCGATGATCTTGCGAAAGCTGGCGATAAAGGTCTTGAAGTAATCGCTGGCAATCACGACTTGACCGATGACGAGCGTCCCGTCGGTTGGCGTGGTGCCGGCCGTCGGCGTGCGGATATCGGTCACCGGAAACCCGCGATGATCGGCCTCTCGTTGATCGAGGCGTTTGAAGTGCAGCCGTTCGAGAATGGTGCCGGAGAACAGACCGACGAGGATCAGGATGATCGGAATGCCGAGTTGCAGGATCAGTGCGATCATTGGCCGGCTCCGGACGTGAAGCCAGCGAGCGCATCGCCGGTGTGCGCGCTGCCTTGCGACACGGCCACGACGGCGGTGCCGTACGCGTAGAGTTCGGCGGCCCCCTGCGTGATGGCACTGGTGGTAAATCGCACGTTCACGACGGCATTGGCGCCGAGTTGCTGCGCTTGCGCCATCATGCGTTCGAGCGATTGCCGGCGGGCTTCGGTGAGCAGTTCTGTGTAGCCGCGCAGTTCGCCCCCGACGATGTTCTTCAGGGATGCCGCGATATCGCGGCCGACGTGTTTGGCGCGAATGGTGTTGCCCTGGACGAGGCCACGGATCTCAGTGATCTCATGGCCGGGAATCTGTTCCGTATTGACGATGATCATGGCCGCTGGCTCCGAGGGTGTGTGGGAATCACCGAAAACGTCTCATCGGCTCGGCGGCAGGTTCGTGTCCCGTTCTCCGCAGATGAGGACAGACCGTTTATCGGACGGAACCGGACAGGGGCCGCATACGAACGCATCGATATGACCACTGGGTCTGAATCGACCCCGGATCCACGCTGACTGCACCGGAGCCGACTCGGACATCTCCCGCTCGCCGGGGCCCGACCGCCGCCGCTCCTTCCGGACGGCGCCGACCCGAGCCTCACGGATCACGTGCGGCAGAAAGGGCTGCGACATCGCTCCCTGACCGGAACGGTGTCATTTGGGTTGTGGGTTGTGGGTTCGATTCGAAGACCTAATCCCCAATGCCGAACCCCGAATCCCGGATTTGCCTCTTTTGACGCCTGAGCTTTACTGATCACGACGAATCACCTAGCATTGATGCGTCCACCTCGGGAAGACCGATGGTGAACGAACAACTGAGACGCCGGCCTTTTCGATGAGGATGCACACGCATCCGGGGACTTTCCGGTTTTCGACGCACCGGACGCCAATCCTTCCGGCTTCAGAGATCCTGCTCCACATGCAATTCAAAGACCTGCTGCTCGCAGAGCCGGTCGTTCGCGCGGTGGCCCGAGAAGGCTATTCGCAAGCTACGCCCATCCAGGCCCAGTCCATTCCCCCCGTTCTTGCCGGTCGAGATGTTCTCGGCTGCGCCCAGACCGGCACGGGCAAGACCGGCGCTTTCGCGCTCCCGATCATCCATCAACTCGTGAATCGCCCCAAGCCGGTGGTCAATGACGGTCCACCGCAGCGCCGCAACACGCGCCAGCGATCCCGGTCGCGGAGCACCGCGCCGACGGGCCGACCGTCGCAGCCGCGTGCGCTTGTGCTCTGCCCGACGCGCGAACTCGCGACGCAGATCACCGACCGATTCAAGGCGTACAGCCGATTCCTCCCGATGCGGACCCTCGCGGTGTTCGGCGGCGTCAGCAAGGGCAACCAGGTTCGGAAGCTGCAGCGCGATGTCGATATCGTCGTGGCGACGCCGGGCCGATTGCTCGACCTCCTCAACGACAAGGCAATCGACCTTCGCGGCATCGAAATTCTCGTGCTCGACGAAGCCGACCGCATGCTCGACATGGGCTTCATCCACGACATTCGCCGGATCATGACGCACGTGCCGAAACGTCGGCAGACGTTGCTGTTCTCCGCGACGATGCCGAAGGAAATCCGATCGCTCGCAGACACGCTGCTCAACGATCCGGTGTCCGTGCAGGTTGATCCGGTCGCATCCGCCGCGGTTGCGATTGAACAGTCGGGGTACATCGTGCACCGTCAGGACAAGCCTGATCTGCTGATTCGTCTTCTCAACGAACATGCCGTCACGCGGCCGCTGGTATTCACGCGAACCAAATATGGCGCGGACAAGCTCGTGAAGCGACTCCGTCGCGTCGGCATTGACGCTGCGGCGATTCACGGGGACAAAACGCAAAGCGCACGGACGCGAGCGCTCGAAGCGTTCCGCAACGGCGATGTGCCAGTGCTCGTCGCGACTGATATTGCGGCGCGTGGCATCGATGTCCAGAAGATCACGCACGTGATCAACTACGACCTCCCGGAAGTGCCGGAAACGTATGTGCATCGCATTGGTCGAACCGCACGTGCGGGCGCATCGGGCATCGCCATCTCGTTCTGCGATCCGGAACAGAAGTCGTTGCTTCGTGCGATTGAACGGCTGACGGAGACGCCCATCGAGACGACGCGGTTCAAGGCGGATCGTCCGCGCGAAGACCGAGAAGCCAAGCCGAAACCGTCGAAGCCTCGGGCGAAGACGACACCGAAACGAAACAAGAGCGCGAAGGCGGCGAAGACGTCGAATTCGCGCGGCAAGAAGAAGACAGGTCGCCGCCGTCGTGGTGGACCGTCGTCAGAACCGCGGGCCAAACGTCCGCATGCTCGAACCACGCGTCGTCGCTCGGCGTCGGCGTGACAGGAATAACACGAGGCGGCCACGATGGCTCGTCTCTCACGATATGTCGGCAATGATGCCTGACTCGAACCATTGCTCGGACGACCGTCCGCGCAGCACCCTTTGGAGATTCTGCAGTGAAGATTTACGTAGGTAACCTCAATTTCGATACGAACGAAGATGCTCTTCGTGACGCCTTTGGTGAATTCGGCAGCGTTGAAGACGTCGCCCTCATCACCGACCGTGAAACCGGCCGCCCCCGTGGTTTCGGCTTCGTCACCATGCCGG
>JBCCFX010000195.1:0-7342 GCA_039029515.1 Planctomycetota bacterium | reverse complement strand
CGCGCCGTGTGCCATCGGACCGCGCCAGATCAACGCCTTGTCGGCAGGCACGAGTTTGCCGATCGTCATCGCCTTGATGCCGTGCACTTCGAACGGCAGCAGCGTCTGATCATCAACGTCGGCAGGAATGTCATCCAGTCCGAGCATCGTCGGCGCGGATGGTCCGTAGATGTCGCCATCGAGAAGTCCGGTCTTGGCACCCATACGGGCGAGGCCGACGGCGAGCGCGACGGAGATCGTGGACTTGCCAACGCCACCTTTGCCGGCACCGACTGCGATCACATGCTTCACACCCGGCAGCGGGCTCGCGGCGTCGTGCAGTTTCTGATTGGCCGGCCGGACATCGGCCGTGAATTCGACGTTAATCGATTCCACCGTCGCGCCGGCATTCGATGCGGCGGCGTTGATCGCGGTGTGGATATCGTCGCGAATCTTGTCCTTCATCGGACACGCGGGCGTCGTCAGTTCGATCACGACACGGACATCGCCGCCATCAACGCGGACATCCTTGACCATATTCAGGGTCACAAGATCCTTGTGGAGATCCGGGTCTTCGACGGTGCGAAGGGCATCGTGAACGAGGCTCGAATCGAGGGGCATGGACGGTTCTCCTGTGTCGTGATGCCGCATCATAGGCCCCGGACGGGCGTGATCTCAAAGTTTGTGTTTCCCGGCAATACTTCGTCGTCGCTCAGCGTTCTACAGAGGTCCGCGACACAACGTCACCCCCAAAGGCGGCGTGCCGCGAGATTGATCTGACCAGAACCCATCACACAATGGGTTGACCATTCCTTCTCCTCCTGAATGACCGGGCGGATGCCGTGGCGGATTCTCCTCCTTGCCAAGCATCGGTCCGGTTATTCGTTGCGCACTGCTCGGTGTCAACGGTGCATCGGCGATTATGGATCCGTGGTGTCATCCTGGTGGTCGTCAGTGTTTGACGCACCAGAAATGCGTCGCCGTATGGCGTGGGCGAACGCGCGTCGCTCATTCGGACTCAGCACGACGATCCACGTCATACCGAAGTACACCAGTGCGAAACCAATCACGGTTGCGCCAAGGTACACAACGGACCAGGATTCGAATCGCAGCGCAGGGATGATGACGATCGGTGCGCATAGCGCCGTCGTCAACGCCGGCCGAACGAGTGGCAGGTAGAGGTCGCGCCGACGAATGCGCAGGCATCGCGCGCCGATAATTGGCACGATAAAGAAGTGCACGAGTGTGAAGACGGTCGTGTAGCCGACCGCAGGTGCGCAGATCGCGACGGTCAGCGAAATGCGTCCATCCTGCCATGCGTTGTAGGCGAGCATCGTCAGAATCGTCGAGACGATCGGGCTGACGACACCGCCGGCAAGGATGACCGGAGCATATGTTCGGACAAAGCCCGCGCCGTACAGCATGGTGATCCAGCCATCAGAGATGGCGCGAGCGACAAGCGCGATCGACAGCACGCGTGTGAGCGCCACGGCGAGGGGAATGATCGTGTCCGCATCCTCGGTGAATCGTGCAAGCCATAGTTTGAGAAGCGGATCGGCAAGCATGACCACGCCGAACACGGCGGGAATCGCAATGACACCGTGAATACGGGTGTAATGGTGAACGAATGAACGAAGCTGTTCGGGCGTATTTTCCGCTACGCGAGCCGATGAGGCGTCCAGACCGAACGTCACGCCGGTGGTCACCATGCGCACATAGCCGGTCAGGCGCATGGCAAGTTCAAACACCGCGTTGCCGATCAGGTTGAAGCCCTGATTCATGATGAGCTGGGCGAGACGTTCGTGCATCGCCATGGCGACATGAACGGAACCATTCCAGCCGAACGTGGATCGCACGCGTCGTATGATCGTCATCCGCATCTTCCACGGTCGCGGCCGGAGTCGGTTGTCGCCGAGGATGATGAACGACACCGCACCGATCAGCACGAGCAAGGCGAGGCCGGACCAGACGAAGCCGTGCAGGCGAATCGCGTTCTCAACGTCACGAATGGAAAACACCAGCGCGAGCAGCAACGCAGAGCTGATCTGCGAACCGCGCTCGAGCACGGCGACTACCGCGTAGTGCCAGAATTGTTCGCGCACGGTGAACATGCAATATGTCGGCGATGCCGCGACCTGGCAGAACGTGAAAAATGACTGGGCGGCGACAAACCACCGTGCTGCGTTCAACCAGGTCTCGGGAATCTTGAGCAGCGGCAGAATCAGCAGGACGACGCCAAACACGAGCAGTGCGAGGCACGCGACGGTCAGCGAGATGGCAAAGGACGAGTTGTACGCTTCGATGAATCGCTCGTTGTCGTCGTCGTGATAGGCGGCGGCGATCTCGCGCACCATCCCCTGCGTCGTCATCTGCTCGAAGATGCGTGCGAAGCCGGTCGACGCCCCAACCAGTGCGATCAGGCCGAACGCTTCTGTGCCGACCCACCAGAGCATGAAGGGGGTGAGGACAAGGCCCAGCGATAGCCACAGCACCAGTCGGGTGTAGTTGGCGCCGATGCGGAGTAGTCCTCGACGTGCTTCCGATGCCATGCCGGCTCCATCCTGAGGACGAACACCATAGCGAGATTCACGATTCGTCCGGGTCCCGTCGGGGTGCATGTCCTGCGATTCTGTTCGGTTCCCGCCAACCGATCGTGCCTCATGCTCGTACAACCACTTCAGTCAGACCAGTCGCCGTATGTCGCCCGGGTTTTCACGCGAAACGGTCATATACTTCGTCGTCTGAATGCACAGTTGATTCGTGGGGTTTCGGGAGGAGTTGAAGGATGGATCATCACAGGACTCGAACACCATTGCACGTGACCGTGCTCGCCGTCGTCGCCGTGCTTTCAGCATGCACTGCGGCCTACACGACTTCCGTGCCCGATCCGCAGCGGCCGGTCGGGATGCCGGAGGTCAACAGCCCCGCTGTTCGGACCGGTTCATTCGATCCGGCGCAGGCACGATTCTGGACGTGGGATGAGCCCCTTGGCGTGGCGGCGGAACTGCCGCAGGTGATCCAGATGGTTCGGCCGCACGTCCATGAGATTGATGGGCGTGCCGCGGCGAACAAAGTGTGCGACATGATCGTGCAGCGCGGACTTCGGCCCGGTCAGGTCTGCATCTGCCTGCAGGGCTTTGGCGAAGGTGGTGGCGATCCGGAAGGCAAGTCGTACCACGTGCGCGGACGCTCGCCGTTGTTCTTCGATTGGAACGATGGGCTCCGGCGATCGGACACCGAATACTGGTGGTACACGCCGTGGATGAAGAACGGGCGCGCCCGAACCTCCACGTGGATGAATAACTTCATTGCACAGTACAAGGCGCGGCAACGCATCGACCATCGAATCCCGGATCCATCACGCTTTGCGTTTGATACTGAACGGTACGTCGTTGTGAATTGGCAGGCCAAGGCGGCCATCGAGTCGTTCCATTCCATGATGCGTGATGCGCGCTGGAGCACCGAGAAACTGCCCGGCTACAACAAGACCATGTCGGAGCTCTACGAGGATGCAGGACGTCCGAAGTACGACCATCGTCAGGAGTGGTACCGACCCGTCAATCAGGAATGGGCCGTCTGGTATCACGGGCTCTGCATCGAGCTTGCAGATGCGGCGATGAATGAAGTTGCCTATGAACCGATTCGCAATGCGTGGATCGGTTGCATGTCGAGCAACTATCGCTCGGCGACGAGCTTCGACGGCGAAGATGATCGATATGACGTCGATGCCCTCAATCCGTGGCTCAAGACCGTGCACAAGAGCTACGCCGATCAACTCGCCCCGGTGACCTATCGGACGGTCGAACGACAGGGCAGACAGGTCATCACGCGCTCCAGCGGGGCCAGCACCGTCGTGATGGAGCGACGTTTGCAAGCGATGGTCGAGTCCTATGGCGGGATCGATCCCGCTCGGATCACGCCCTGGATCGAATTGACCGGGACGCGACGAAAACCACAGGGCCGTGACGTCCTGCAGTCCGTGCAAGCCACGTACCTCCTCGTCCACGCCCTTGGGAACCTTGGCGTTCAGGAGTTTTTGGTCTGGAGTAACGACTCGTCCCGATCCGATCGAAGGTATTGGGATGCCTTCGCCGGCATCGTTCTCGGCGAATTGCCGCCCTCCGTTGATCCTGGCCACTGACCGCGGGAGCTGTCCGACCCATGGATACCACCCAGATTGCATTCATCGCGTTCGGCGTGATCATTGCCGCGATCTGGGTCGTCATGATGGCGGTGAACCCAAGGAGCGGCCTGTACGCCGTCGCCTTGATGGTGTTCCTGTCCTCCATCGGTGTTGCGTTCAACTGGCTCGGCAACATCTACGGATCATGGCTGCTTCCACTTCAGGAACAGCGGTCGTATCTGTTCCTTGCAGTCGGATCGACCCTTGCGCTCGGGATGGCCGCACACCTCACGTCGCTGCGCCCCGCCAAGGTGTCAGGTCAGGCGGTGTTCCTCGTCGTCAACGGGTTATACATCGGCCTGATGTACTGTTATCACGTCGGCTTCATCGACGGGATGCAGACGATGGCCTTGGCGGCGATTGCGATCTTCGCGTTGGCACTCGTCTGCGCGCTCTCGCTCGAAGAAATTGATGACTGGTATCGCGTGATCCGACTCGTGGCGTTCGGCCTCGCCGGGTTCGTGTTCTGCGTCGCGGTCCAGATTGCGCGCGACCGCTCGCGCATCATGAACGATTCCGATCGCTTCATCGGCGTCGGAGCGAATCCGCAGCTGGTCGCCACGTTTCTCGCACTCACCATCGTGCCTGTCGTCTGGTTGCTCATCAACGATCGCTCACGTCGCCTTCGACCGATCTGGTGGGGACTCGGCGCGCTCGCGATCATCGGTCTGCTCGCCACGGGGTCGCGCACCGGCATGGCCATGCTCGTCCTCGGTCTGGGCTGCATTTCGGTTCGCCGCTTCGGTCGAACGGCGATTGCGATTCCGATCGCAGGCTTCGCGCTATTCGTGGCCTTGCGCATTGCCGATGCACTGGGAATCCCGTTGCCACTGTCGCGATTCCTGTCGACGGAGAACACGAGAAGCGCGGCGTGGCAGATCCTCATCGAGCAGTTCTTCGCCAGCCCGATCTTCGGGAACGGGATCGAGAGCACCGAGAAGAGCGAAAACAGCTTCCTCTACGCCGCAGCGTCATATGGCGTCGGTATGCTCGCGCTCGTCGCCACCTTCGCAGTGTATTCCGTGTGGTGCTCGCTTCGCCTCTTCTGGCGTACACGACCCTATCCGCAGTTGCACTCGCTCGTTGACCTCATCATCGCGATCAACGTGATGTACTTCGCGGGCGCTGTATTCGAAGGCTACATGATCAGCCGCGTATCATCACCGCTGGTGATGATCGTGCTTGCAGGAAGCATGTCGGCTGCGATGCTGTATCAGTTACAGCGTCAGGAAGCGGGGGAAGTCTACTTCACACCGCACGCGGATGACCTCGATGAACACGAGGCATGGGACGACGACGAAGTGTGGGACGACGAGTACCTCGACGACTACGCCGGCTCGCCCGCCTGATTTACGTGTCAAGCGTTGCGATATGAATCAGCTGGCCGGGCCGATGATCATGCCGGCGCCGACGGTGTTGTGGGTCGCTTCATCGATCAGGATGAAACTCCCGGTCGCGCGACAATCACGATACGCATCGTACATCAGCGGGATCGTGCATCGAATCGAAACGCGACCGATCTCGTTCAGCGACAGTGACGTCGCATCGGCTTCGCGATGAAGCGTCGACACGTTGAGTCGATACTTGAGATCCGAAACGAGACAGCGCGCGGTGCGCGTCGTGTGCTTGATCGCGTATTTCTGCCGGACGCTCATCGGTTGTTCGGCCATCCAGACAATCATCGCTTCGATGTCCTGGCCGACGGTCGGGCGATTGTTTGGTCGACAGAGCATGTCGCCACGGCTGATATCAATGTCATCGGCGAGACGGATGGTCACGGACATCGGCGGGAAGCATTCATCTACGCTGTTCGGATGGGCGTCGATGGCGGCCACGGTGCTGGTGAATCCGCTGGGCAGCGCGATGATCTCATCACCGGGCCGGAAGATGCCTGATGCGACCGGTCCAGCGTAGCCGCGATAGTCGGGGAACTCGGCACTTTGCGGCCGAACGACGCGCTGCACCGGGAAGCGGGCGTTGATCATGTTTCGGTCGGAGCCGATGTGCACGTTTTCGAGATGATGCAGCAACGCCGTGCCCTGGAACCATGGCATGTGTTCCGAACGGTTGACGACGTTGTCGCCCTGAAGCGCTGAGATCGGGATGAACGTAACATCGTTGATCTCAAGTCTCGACGCGAAGTCCTCGAAGTCTTTGCGGATCGATTCGTAGGTTTCTTCGCTCCAGTCGACGAGATCCATCTTGTTGATGCAGACGACCATGTGCGGAATACGGAGCAGTGACGCGATGAATGCGTGGCGGCGCGTCTGTTCAATCACGCCGGCGCGGGCATCGATCAGGATGATCGCGAGGTTGGCCGTGCTCGCGCCGGTCACCATGTTTCGGGTGTACTGCACGTGACCCGGCGTGTCAGCGATGATGAACTTGCGTTTCGGCGTTGCGAAGTATCGATAGGCAACATCAATTGTGATGCCTTGCTCACGTTCAGCGCGCAGGCCGTCAGTGACCAGTGCGAGATCCATGCGTTCGTCGCCGCGACCTTTGCTCGAGCGTTCCACGGCGTCGAGCTGATCCTCGAAAATCGACTTGGAGTCGTACAACAGTCGGCCGATGAGCGTTGACTTGCCATCGTCGACCGAACCGCAGGTCAGCAGGCGCAGCAGATCCATCTGCAGGTACGCATCCTGGTCGAACGGCGTGCGCGGGTCAGCATCGGGATGGTGCTCGGTGGAGGTCGTACCGCTCGACATCAGAAGTAGCCTTCCTTCTTGCGATCTTCCATCGCGGCTTCGGACACGGTATCGTCCACGCGCGCACCGCGTTCACTGGCGCGGGCCGCCGCGACCTCGGCAATGATGTCTTCCATCGTGTGGGCCACTGATTCCACGCCTGCGGTGCAGGTCATATCGCCGACGGTCCGGAATCGAACGGTGCGTTCTTCGACGGTATCGGAGTCACGCAATTCAATGTGCTCGGACATCGGCATGATCATGCCATCGCGCTTGAAGACCTCGCGCTGGTGCGAGAAGTAGATCGCGGGCACATCGATCTTCTCAATCGCGATGTACTGCCAGATGTCCATCTCGGTCCAGTTGCTCAACGGGAACACGCGAATGTGTTCACCCGGGCGAATCCGACCGTTGTAGTTGTTCCACAGTTCCGGGCGCTGGTTCTTCGGATCCCATTGGCCGAAATCATCGCGGAACGAATAGATGCGTT
>JBCCFX010000194.1:0-7377 GCA_039029515.1 Planctomycetota bacterium | reverse complement strand
GGTTAGAAGTCGCGTCGGACGAACATCCAGCAGGCGAGTGCGAGCACCAGGAACTCAAAGATCAACGACGTGCCGATGACGTACCACAGCGACTGTGTGTCGTAAAATTCCTGCACGCGTGACACCATCTGCACATCGGTATCGTTGCGTGCCTTGACGATGTCACCATCTTCGTTCGTGTCCAGATTGCCCATCATGATGTCGTTCATCGTGACGGCGTCCGGCTTGACCAACGAACGGTTGACCAGATTGATCGTCTCCTGCGTCTTCGGCAGCACCCACTTGCATACGCGGATGAAGTTGAACCACGGCTGCGTCTTGTCCAGCAGTTCACGCTGGCCATTCGTACTCAAGAGATGGCCGTCGATGGCGTCCTGCAGCGTGGCTTTGGCCACATCCGCGTTGTCTGCCTCGTCGGTCAGTTCGTCGAGTTGTGCCTGCAGATCAGCAATCTGCTCATCGGCGTCCTCGACTTCGATCTGGGCGGACGAGCGAATCTGCAGCATGATGCCTTCGGCGGTATTGAAACCGAAGACGGAGAACCACAGGCCGAATGTGAGCAGCAACGCGACCAGCACAGATCGCGTGCGGACGCCGATCAGGACGCACACGCTGAAGAGGTAACTGTAGAACAACGTTACCACGGGAATCGCGACGAAGATCTTCGGATCCCATTCGCCGATGCGCCAACCCATGCAGATGAAGACGCCAACGCAGAAGATCGTGACCTGCAAGACTACGAACATCAGGCTCGCGAGGTACTTGTAGATGAACAGCGTCGTACGACGCACCGGTTTCGCAAGCACGATATCAATCGCGCCACTCGCCATGAAGTCCGGAAAGATGTTCGCCGTCGATATCAGCGCAAGGATCGTCGCGATCCATGCGAGCCATAAGCCAACGATGAAGGTCGTGAAGATCGCTCGATACAACAGCGATGACAGCGGACTGTCTTCGCTGAGCATCTGGGATTCCGGCGACACCAGACCGAAGAACAGGAACATGCCGTCTTCGTTGAAGCCGATCGACGCGTAGAACACGATGACGAAGAACGACAGGCCGAGCACGATCCAGAACAGGAACATGCTTCGAAGCTGCCGATACGAATCCATCAGGATTGCATTGAACACACTCATGCCGCACCTCCTGACGTGGCATCGCCAGCCGGCGTCGTCGCCGGTGCCGGACTGCCAGTCTTCGCCGCGCCCGGCTGCATCGCCTTACCGGTCGTCGGATCGGTCACCGCCCGCATGAAGAGATCCTCCAGCGTTTCGCGTTTGCGTTCCACGCGTTCAATCGTGATGCCATCGCTGCGAAGTCGATCCAGCAATGGTTGCACTGGCGTGGAATCATCAGATGGCAGCGTGATCATCGTTCGTTCCGCGGCGGTGCTATGCCGCGCATCCGGGAACGCGCTGAGACATGCCGGCGCTGCGCCGAGCACATCGATCTCGTAGCGTCGGCTGTCCTTCGTCAGGTCATCGAGCGTGCCCTGCATCGCGACGCGACCCTGCACGAGAATCGATACGCGATCGCACACCATCTCGAGTTCGCTCAGCAGGTGGCTGTTGAGGAAGACGGTGTGACCGCGATCTTTGAGTTGGACGAGGACATCGCGGATCTCGCGACGGCCAACAGGATCGACACCATCGGTCGGTTCATCGAGCACGATGAGGTCCGGCTCGTTCATCAGCGCTTGCGCGAGGCCGATGCGCTGCATCATGCCTTTGGAATACGTCCCGATCTTCCGCTCGGCCCAGTCGGTCATGCCGACCGTGGCCAGCAGATCGCCCGAGCGCTGCTTGCGCTGACTTCGATCCACGCCCGCGAGCGTCGCGTAGTAGTCCAGCACTTGCGCGCCCGTGAGATAGCGGGGGAGTTGATGATGTTCCGGCAGATAGCCGACGCGCGCCAGCGTCGGTTTATGACCGACCGGCTTGTCGAGCAGGGTGCCGCTCGCTCGCGTCGGCCTGACGACCGACATCATGATCTTCACGAGCGTGGACTTCCCGGCACCATTCGGGCCGAGCAGGCCGAAGACCTCGCCGCGCCGGACTTGCATTTCAATCCCGGTCAGCGCCTGGACGCGACCGCGATACCACTTCTCGACCCCATGGAGGTCGATGGCGTATTCGCCGTTCGATGTATTCTGAACCATGCCTTCCCCTGGGCGATTCGCCCGTCGTGCCTACACGGTGTCATTCAGGATGGATCGGGTCAAGCGGGATCGCGCGGTCGTCTTGCGACGACATGGAAGACGTGCCAGTGTTTCTCGGTGCCGGTGGCGGTTTCGCCGTCCCGATCGACTTCCTCGAAATGGCAGATCTCAAACGCCTGCAGCAGGTTGTCCACCTCAGCCCGCGTGAACGCTCGAAGCTCCGAGCGTTCCTCGTCGTGTGCCCAGTCGTCTTTCACGCCGAAGAATTGGCCGGCGAAGACCGCGCCCGGACGCAGCGCGGTGCAGATCGACGTCCAGATGTGATCGAATTCCGCCACCGTCGTGAACGGCAGGGCGAAGCCGGCGTGAATGAGATCCGCCGAGTTCGGCTCCAGATGAACCTGGGCAAACCGTGCCAGCCGCGTCGTCAGCCGGTCGGCGAACCCCGCATCGTCGGCCCGCTCGCGCGTCCGCTCGATCGCGGCGACATGACCATCGGTCGCGAGGACATGGAACCCGGCCTTGAGCAGTTCAAGCACATCATTGCCCGGTCCGCAGCCGAGATCGATCGCCTGGCCGCGCTGCTCGGTATGACGCAACGCCTCGAACAGCATCGGCCGGGCTTCGCGTCCGGTCGTGGCGTCCATGAACTGCATCAGGATGTCGGCGGAGAATTCCATGAGAGGCGTGTGATACCAGATCAACGGCCGGTCGTCAGCGGCGAGCGCGGTACGATCATCGCATGGCGAACACGAAGCGACCGATCCCACTCATCGCCCAGTTCATCATCAGCGCGGTGCTTGGCTGCTTCCTCTCGACGCTCATCATGGTGCATTACTGCGCCCGTGGGTGGGAAGGTATCGTGGAGACCACCGATGTCCCCGACGACGTGCGTGATGCGATGCTCGATGCATGGGACAAGGACGCATCGCCATCCATGGTGTCATCGCACTACATGCGCGTCGGCTGGGACTGGTATAACGTCGTGCAGGTTGCCGATGATCCGCAGGACGAAACGCATCAACTGATGCGCGTCGATGGCGGCTGGCCGATGCGCATGGCGCGCGGGGAGGCCAAGGTCGCGACGACACAGACGACGCCGAGCACATGGACCGGTCGCGGACTGTATCGGTTCTCCACCGGTACGCGGCCGCGCCGCTACTGGCAATATGCATCGAACAGTGCGATTCCACTGCGTCCGATCTGGTCAGGGTTGCTCATCAATACGGCGTTGTATGGCGCGGCGATCTGGATCATCTGGTTCCAATTGCTCATTGTGCGCCGGGCGCGAAGAACGCGTGCGGGCAAGTGCGCAATCTGCCGGTATCCGACCGCGATCGGTGAACGCTGCGCTGAGTGCGGCACGTTGCAGGATGGCCGGTCGATTCAGTGGAAGTCGAAGCGAGCGCTGGCGTCATGAGTGCAGTACGTCGGCCAACGCGCGTACGAACGCATTTCCTCATCTACGCTGTCGCGGGCTTCCTGCTGTCGTGGGCGCCGATTGTTGTGCACATGCAGTTTGGAAATCGTCCATCGCTGGCAAAGTTTGTGCATTACAACGAACAGAATCTCCCTGACATCGCACTAGAGAATGGCACTGCGAGAGAGTTTCAGACGGAGAACCTCGTCGACGATCCGGGAATTCACCGCGAAATCGTAGAGTCATTGTGCGAAAGCCGATTGCCGGAAGATCAGGTTGATTCGTTTTCAATGTTTTGGACGAGTGCACTGCATGATGCATACGACCTGGCGGCCGGTTCGCCACAGGGCGCAGTGTTGCGAGAATCAACGACGGTCTTTCACTTGCGCCGAGGCTGGCCAATGCGGCAGGTGGCAGGCACGGTACAAGTCTCGAAGAGATTCGACACAGATGGCACGTGGGTGCAGCAGGGATGGATGACCTGGGGAATTCAGCGTGCGTCACCTCGGGATCGGATCCAAGATCTACCCGAGTGGTCGTACGACCATTGGATCCTGACGTCACCGCTCTGGACCGGCCTGATTCTGAATTCGCTGCTGTTCGGCATATTGTTCTGGCCAATCTGGTTCACGCCGCGCTACCTCCGCCGTATCCGCCGGCGATCACGTGGTCGATGCGTCCTCTGCGCCTACCCGGTTGAACGTGGATCGATCTGCCCCGAATGCGGAACCATCGCGGATGGTCGAATCCTCCGTCCAGCATGACCCGCGACTGACGCTCTCCGCCTATCCTCTTGGACGATGTTCAAGACCCTCTCGGACATGATCACGGCGCTCGAACACGCGGGCGAACTCCACCGCGTCACGCGGACCGTTTCGCCGATCCTCGATATTGCGGCGATCGCAGATCGCCATACGCGCGAACCCGCGCTGCACGTGAGCGATGTCGCTCGGTCGTTCGATCCCGGCCATGCGGAACTCGGCGGCAAAGCGCTGCTCTTCGAGAACGTTGAAGGCTGCGACTTCCCCCTTGCGATCAACACGTTCGGTTCGTATCACCGCATGGAGATGGCGCTCGGCTGTCACGAGACCGGCGGCTTCACCGCGATCGCCGACCGCATCGGCTCGCTCGTCAAGCCGGAACCGCCGCGCTCAATCGTCGAGGCGTTCAGCAAAGGCAGGGAATTCCTCCCGCTGTTGCGCGTGCCGCCCAAGCGCGTCGGTCACGGTCGATGTCAGGCCGTCGTCAAGCTCGCGACGGACGGCCAGGTCGATCTCACACGCCTGCCGATCATCAAGTGCTGGCCGCTCGATGGCGATCCCGCGTCGGTCGGTTGTCATCTCACGCCCGAGGAAGCCGGCACGGCAGAGGGTCTTGGTCGCTACATCACCCTCGCCGGCATGCACACGATTCACGCCGACGACCGCGACAGCAAGAAGCCGGCATCGCACAACATCGGGATGTACCGCGCGCAGTTGATCGACAAGACGCGACTCGCGATGCACTGGCACATGCACCATGATGGCGCAGCGCACTGGCGATCATGGAAGAAGATCGGCAAGCCGATGCCGATCGCGATCTGTCTGGGTGGCGAATCCGTCATGCCGTACGCGGCAACGTGTCCGTTGCCGCCGGGCATCAGCGAACTGCTGATGGCAGGATTTCTCAACGGTCGCGGTATTCCCATGGTCAAGGCGAAGACCGTTCCGCTCCGCGTGCCCGCGAACAGTGAGATCGTGATCGAAGGCTACGTCAGCACCGAATGCGGTTTCATTGATTACGACCCGACGTCCGGCGAGCCGCTTGGTCCCGGCGCGGTCTTCGAAGGCCCGTTCGGTGATCACACCGGATTCTACTCGCTGCCGGACCGCTATCCGATCGTGGAAGTCACGGCGATCACGCACCGGGTGAACGCGATCTATCCGACGACGATCGTCGGTCTCCCGCCGCAGGAGGATTACTACCTCGGCAAGGCGACGGAGCGCATCATGCTGCCGCTGCTGAAGACTCTGATTCATGACATCGTGGATTACCACCTCCCGATGTTCGGCTGCTTCCACAATTGCGCGTTCGTCAAGATCAACAAGCAGTATCCGTTGCAGGCGCGCCGCGTGATGCATGCGATCTGGGGCGCGGGACAGATGGCGTGGACGAAGATGATTGTCGTCGTCGATGACGATGTCGATGTCCACGATGAAAAAGCGGTGCTTCGCGCGATGGTGGAGCGCACGCACTTCGGTCGCGACATCGAAGTCGTCAACGGACCGCTGGACATTCTCGATCACGCTGCGCCGCGTCTGGGCGCGGGCGGGAAGATCGGCATCGATGCCACACGACCGTGGACCGGCGAAGAAGTGAACGGCGTCAGCGCGACAGAGCCGATCGGGTTCAATCCGCGCGGCGAATCCACCTTGCGTCTTCAACTCGAAGGCGCTATGACCGCGCTCGACCTGCCCGAATGGGGACGCGGTCGTGTCGCATTCATGAGCATCGACAAGTCGCAAGCTGGCGACGGCGCGCGAGCGATCGATGCGTTGTGGGGCGCAGCGCCGATGAACGTCGCGGACTTTGCGGTCGTCGTCGATGCATCGGTAGACGTCCGTGATTGGTCGGCGGTGCTGTTCCACATGACCGCAAATGCCGACCCGATTCGCGATGCGTTCCGCTCAGGCGAACGGCTGGCATTTGATGCGACGAAGAAGATGCCGGGCGATCACCGGCACGGCCAGCCGGTGCGTGCGTATCCGCCTATTCTGACCATGGACGACGACGTCCTCGAACGCGTCGAGGCCAACGCGGCCGCCTTCGGTTTATCTTCTTCTTCTTCTTCTTCTTCTAGTCGCTAGTCGCTCCTCGCTTTTCGCTTTCCCCTCTTCCCTTCCCCATGCCCATCCGCTGGTCAACTCTGTTTCGCTTTGGCATCGTTGCGGTGCTCGCAGCGCATGTGTTCTATATGTATTGCCTGGCACGCACGATGCGCGAGACGTTCGGCTTCGACATCGGCACGGTCCTTGTCGGCAGCGGTTTTGCGCTATTGATGCTGATCCCGTTTCTCTGGGCGGTCTGTGTGCCGGAATTTCCGGAGATGGTCATGCGCAACTCGATCGGCCCGCGCCGGGTGAAGCAGGGGCGATGTCCATCGTGCGGTTACCACGTTGGCGCGTCGAACAGCGGGACGTGTCCGGAGTGCGGTGAGTCAACCGGCGACCCCGAGCCGTACGAATGGCGATTACACGTGGTCTATCTCTTCATCGCGATGAACGTGATGGCGCTCGTCTTTGGATGCGCGCTCGGCGAAGCGTACATCCGTATGGATGAGCGTCAGTTCGAACGCGATGTGCAGGCGTTTCGGGCGCAGGTCGACGACAGCTACGTGGTCGCTCGTCATCGGAAAGCGCCAGGGCAAGGCAAGATGGCTTGGAATCAGGAAGCCGGATTCGTCATTGATCGGACGCAGGGAACCAGGAGTGTTTCAGGCGGTACAACGACGAAAGCTGACTCTGCCGCCGCGAAGCTCGGTCTTCAACTGTGGCAATGAGCGTGAGTCTCACCCACCCGCATTCACCAGCGTGCCATTGCGTTGCAGGTACTCGGTCACATATTCCGGCTTCAGGAAGATGTAACACAACGTGCCTTCCGCGTACTGACCGCCGGCGAGGATCTCCGCGCTCTTGCCGATGCCCATGAAAATGTCGGCGCGGCCCGGCGCTTTGATCGCGCCGCCGGTGTCCTGATCGAGCATGAAACGCACGAACGATCGTTTGCCCTGGCTGTAGGTGATTGCCTTGGTATCAACGAG
>JBCCFX010000193.1:0-7398 GCA_039029515.1 Planctomycetota bacterium | reverse complement strand
GTGGGCGAATCCGGCGTGTCCTCGTAGAGACTCAACAGGCAGTACTCCAACGACGACGCGGCATCCGCATCACCCTGCTGTCCGAGCAGGCTGATCGTTCGGAAAGTGACTTCATCCCAATTGCCGGGCAGCGTGCTCGCAATCGGTTCGATCAGATCGGCGTCGAGCTGTGATTCAAGCTGCTCGAGCGCCTGAAGTCGGTCGGCTTCCGAGCGGCTGCTGCTCTCCAGGACCTGGAGCAGTTGCTGCTGTTCGCGCGACAGGTTTGATGTCATGGACGTGGCACTCGACTCGCTCGTCGCGGACGGGTTGACGTCGCCGCGATCAGATGAGGAAGTCGACGTCATTGATGACGACGCCATGGACATGGAAGACGCATCCTGCTTCGAGGAGCAGCCGACCAGACCGGCCGACAGAAGCGCCAGACAACCAACGTGTGCAAAGAGAGTGTTCGTGTTCATACCCGGAGCATCCGTTCGGACGGCGGTATGAGCGAGTGAACGTGGGAAATCCGGGCCGCCGGCGCGAAGCCATGCGGATTATGCCGATCGGCAGCGCGGGCATCTGGCCTCATAACGCGGGCGTTTGGCCTGCGTTTGTGAGTCTGCCGCCGCTGCTCAGGGTTTGTGACTTACGTCACAGACAGGACGTCGATATCGCCGCCGCAATGAACATCAAATGCGCATGCAGCCGACACCGCGCCGCGAGCGATCAGGTCAGATTCACCAAGACCGTCATATGACTCGTACAACGCACCAAGCGCATATTCGGAACCGGAACCGACCGCGTAATACCGTTCGAACGGCGTGACACCCAGATCGCTCGACACCTTGAAGATGCCGAGTGCTGAACCCACCAGAAAAGTCGAATCCAGGTCGCCAAACGGTGTGTCCTTGCCGCCGGCCTGATCGTTCACGAACGGATACGCATCGTGAAGCGCCTTCCAGAATTCCAGGAAGAACGCGAATATCGATTGCGCGGTCGACAGATCGGGCGCATCTCGATCGCGGAGATAGTGCGCGAGGATGTCGTCATAGACACCCCAACCAGTGGAGCCGACGACGGCGTTGCCGATCCGGCTGATCTTCGCGGATCGCGCGTTGATGCCCGGGGTCATCTCACTATCGCCGAACGTCGTGAGCGAATCTGCCGCGAGTACCGTCTTCCCGTTTTTTCGAACTGCAACAACAACTGACATGGCCGTAGTGTATGTCGATCAGACATGAGTCGTGGTGATGGTCGTGTTAAGCTTCGGGTGAAACGAACCAGGAGGCTTCGACATGGCAGTTATCGTTCGCGACACCACCAGCGGAACGCGCTACATTTTAATTGGGGCGGGATTTGGTGCGTACCAGAGCAAGAAGCCAAATTGGCTCCTCGGGGATCTCATCGCCGACACATCCGAAGGGCAGCACGCCATGATCTGTGTTTGCGATTTTCAGGGGACAATTGGCTGGATCGAATCGCATCACGTCATCGTCGATCAGGTCGATGGCGAGTCGCCGGACACGCTGCTTTGATCACAAGCGTGACGCCCGGTTACTCGGTCACGACCTTCATGGCGATGAGATCCTGCACATCGACAAGGCCGATCGGACGTCCATCGACGTCGAGTACGGGGATCTCGTCGACGCGGCGCTCGCGCACCAGGCGCACCGCATCACGGACCAGATCATCGCCGGTGAGATGTTGCGGACGAACCGTCATGACCTCGCGCACCGGTACATCGAGTTCGAATGCCGGTCCACCTTCCACGATGCGGCGACGCAGGTCGCCATCGGTGAAGATGCCGGACAGCCGACCGTGATCATCAACCAGCACGATTGCGCCCGCGCGCCGACTCTTGTTGTCATGCGGCCGCGCCTGATGCAGTGCTTCGCGGAGCGTGACCGAGTCAGCAACCACCGGCAGGTTGTCACCCACGCGAAAGCGGAGAATCTCGGTGATCTTGCGTAGTCCAACGCCAAGCATGCCGCCGGGATGGTGACGATGAAAGTCGTCGGCACTGAACGATCGTCGGCGCGAGACGGCCAGCGCGAGGGCGTCCCCGATGACGAGTTGGGCGGTCGTGGATGCGGTGGGCGCGAGATTCAGTGGGCACGCTTCGGTGATGTCGCCGACCGGAATGTGCACATCGCAGAGTTCGGCGAGTTTGGTGTCATCGTTGCGAGATATGCCGAGCGTTGCGACGCCGTCGGACCGGAGAATCGCCGCGAGATTGACAACTTCCTCCGTCGCACCTGAATAGCTCAGGAGCATGACGACATCACCGCGACGCACCTTGCCCAGATCGCCATGCACTGCTTCCGCGGGATGCACGAAGTGGGCGGGCTGGCCGAGGCTTGCCATCGTGGCGGCGATCTTCTGGCCGATGAGCCCGCTCTTGCCCATGCCGGCCACGACCACGTGACCCGAACATGCTTCCAGCAGCGAGATCGCGCGCGACCAAGCGTCGCCGTGCGTCTCCGCGATCGTGCGTTTGATCAGCGAGACGGCATCGATCTCCGCCTGGAGAACCTCGGTGACGAATGCCTGTTCATCGGCAGCGCTGCCGGGCGATGCATCGCGTTGTCGGGTCTTCTGTTCCGTCATGCGTGTTCGGTTCCGCGATTGTGCGGTATCTGCGGTATCATGGCATGGTGAATGGTCAGGCGGAGGCCCTGATCGGCGACTATTGTAGCCCGCCACACGTACCGGCACCAAGGATGGACGAAGCCGACCCACATGATCAATTCAGCGCCCAACCCGGAATCCTCGACGCTGCCGCTGGCCGGCCGCATGCAGGACGAGTACACGATTGCGATCGAGGCCTTTCAGGGCCCGCTGGATCTGCTGCTGTATCTGATTCGTCGCGCTGAGGTCGATGTTCACGACATCCCGATCTCCACGATCACCGATCAGTACCTCGAATTCCTGCATCACTTCGACACCGTCGACATCGACATCGCCGGCGAGTTTCTGGTCATGGCGGCGACGCTCGTCGAAATCAAGTCGCGCTCACTCACGCCCGCAACCGATGGCGAGGATGATGACGCAGACGGCAAGGATCGCGAAAAGGAAGCAATCGATCCGCGAACGGAACTCGTGCAGGCATTGCTTGCGTATCAGCGCATTCGTCAGGCATCCGAATCGCTCGAAGAAGGCCGGTTGATTTATCTCCAGCGCTTTCCGAGCCGACCTGCTCGCCACAAGCCGGTCGATGAGCATGAAGTCGATCCGGTTGAGCTGGAACTCGAAGATGTGCACATCCTCGATCTCGCGGAAGCGTACGAGCACATCGCCTCATCGATTGACTTCACGCGACTCGGTGAGCATCAGGTCGAGATCGATGACACGCCGATCGCACTTCACCAGGCCGACCTGATGGATCGGCTACATCGCATGAATTCGCACGCGCTCACGCTGCAGGACGCATTCGAGGGCGCGCCGAAGATGCAGCGCATCGGACTGTTCATGGCGACGCTGGAGCTCGTCCGTATGCGACGCATCACCGTGCTTCAGGATGAGATCAACAGCCCGATCGAACTCGTCCTGCTTGACGACAGTGAGGATGCGCTCCACTTTGAGAACGATGATGTGATCGATCCGCACGCGCAAGACGACGCCGAAACTGAGATGGGTCATACGTCGGAGCCGTAATCGGTGCATCCTGTCATGAGCGCCACTCGGATCGGACTCCTGGCTCTTGCGGTCGCTTCTACCTGGTTTGCGAGCGGACCAGAACGTGCTCCATCAGAGAACGCACCCGGCCGCGGCGAAACTGCGGGCGCAACAGCGGGCGCAGACGCCTTGCAGCAAGTCATCGTTGACCTCTGGACACCGGACAAGGATGTCGTCCGCGATGCCATCGCACGGTCGCATCAGTTCCAGGACGAGCGCGTTCAAGAAGCGCTCATCGGTCGTTTCCTCTTTGATGCGCCCGGACATGATCCCCGTTACTGGTATGTCCTCGAACTGATCGAGGCTCTCGCCGTTCAGCATGTGCGAGTGGCGGAAACGAACCAGGGATGGTTGCTCACCGACGGGCACGTACGGAGAGTCGTGCCGTACCGTCTTCCTGAAATCGAATGATCAGTCGCGCTTCGGCAGGCCTGCGGACTTGTACAACGCATCGATTTCGCGCGGTTCGAGATCGCGCCATTGCGATGGTCGTAATCCCGTGAGCTTCACCGGCCCCATTTTCACCCGGCGAAGTTTCTTCACGGGATAGCCGAGCTGTGCGAGCATTCGGCGAATCTGACGATTGCGGCCTTCGGTCAGATCCATCATCAATCGTGTGCGATCCCGGCTTCGACGAATGATGCGGAGTCGCGAGCGTGACGTTCGGCTTGCACTGTCCTGATCGCGATCGCCGAGAAAGATGCCTCGCTCGAGGCGCTTGACGTCGTTCTCTTCCAGCCGACCACGAACGGTGACTTCATACGACTTATGAACGCCGTAGCGCGGATGCGTCAGTCGGGCGGCGAGTTCGCCATCGTTTGTCAGCAGCAACAAGCCGGAGCTTTCGAGATCGAGCCGGCCGACGGGATAGAGTCGGGCGCGCGAAGGGTGCTTGACGAGATCGATCGCGCGCATCCGGCCTTCGGGATCATCGTTCGTCGACAGCACGCCGCGCGGCTTGAAGAGCATCACGTACACATGCGGTTCGGCGGTACGAATCTTCTTGCCGCGGACGGTGATCGAGTCCTTCATCGGATCGACGAACGCCGGCAGCGATTGCACGAGGTGGCCGTTCACCTTGACCACGCCCTGTTCGATGATCGATTCGCACTCGCGGCGTGACGCGACGCCGGCGGCGGCGAGTACCTTCTGAAGTCGCATGCCGCGCTTCGGATCGGTGAACTCATGCCCGTGCTTCTTGTTGCGCGCGGATGACCGCTTCGGCGTCGACGAGGTCGACCAGCCGGGCTTCGGTGGACGTGGGGGACGAGGCGGTGAGCCGGACATAACCCGCAAGCGTAGCCGGACCGGGGGGTGAGGGCTACCGAAGGTTGGACTGAGCCTGAAGATCGGTCGAAGTACGATACGTTCAGGGCCTTTTTCTCCGTCTGGTCCCGCAGGAGTATCGCGATGCAAGTCCGTCAGAATGTGCAGGCCGTCTCCGAGTGGCTGGTTCGGGTCATCACGCAGCCCCGCAGCGAGCTCAATCGCTGGCAGCGAGCTGTCCGATTCGCCTACGACCTCGGTCGGCATGGTGGCGAACAGCTTCGTCGCGACCGTGCGCCGCAGATGGCCGCCGCACTTGCGTATCGAACACTGTTCAGCCTGCTGCCGATTCTCATCGTCGGCACGATGCTGCTTCGCGCGTTCCGTGGCGAATCGCAGTTCCTCGCGTACCTCGAAGCCGCGATGATTGACGCCGGCTTTGATTCCATCGTGCTCGAAGGCACCGGGGCTGCGGGCGAAGTGACCACGCTCATCGACTGGCTGCTGCCCATTGCGCAGCAAGCCGCGTCGAGTAGCCTCGATGCGATTCGTTGGGTCGGCGTGCTTGTGCTCGTCTACGCTGCCATCAGCTTCATGGTGACGATCGAGAACAGCTTCAATTCCGTGTTCGGCGTCAACGAAGGTCGATCGTGGATCAAGCGCGTCCCGATGTACTGGTTCGTCCTGACCGTCGGTCCAATCGTCGTTGGCGTGACGTTATGGCTTGCGACAAGCTTTGATGACTGGGTGAATGCACTGTCCACCTGGGGATGGGTGCTTGCGGTGTCGAACCAACTGACATCGTTCCTGACGACATATTTATTCCTGTTGGCGCTGTATATGCTCGTGCCAAACGCAGATGTGAAGTTGCGACCGGCGATGATCGGCGCGTTTGTCGCCGCACTCGCGGTCACGATCGTCACGCGCTTCCTCGGTGCGTACGTTTCGAACGCCGTCTCGTTGACACAGTTGTCGGGTTCGCTCGGGTTCATCCCGATCTTCATGTTCTCGGTATACATCTTCTGGGTCGTCGTGCTGTTCGGGCTCGAGGTCGCGGTGATTCTCCAGATGCTGCCGGGGCGAACGCTGAAGGAACTGCAATCACGGCGCGCGGCGGCGGGGATCGTGGATCCCGCGCTCGTCCTGTCGGTGATGGAAGTCCTCACGGATCGATTCGAATCGGGGAAAGCGACCTCCGCTCGTGAAGCTGCCGAGGCGCTGACCATCCCCGAGAACACGGCCCGGCTCATGCTGGATGCCGCGGTGTCGTCCGGATTCGTCCACAAGCTTGGGGACGGCGAAGGACGCGGCTACGTGCTCGCTCGCCCGGCGTCACAGATCGACGCCTCAGCGGTCATCGAGCTGGGCTTCTCACTGGCCGATGGCGGCCTCAGCCGGCCCATGAGCGGCCTTCTCGCCCGATTCCGTGAGGCACAGCGTCAGACGGCCGCAGGGACGACGCTGGAGCGGCTGTTGTCAACATGACGCTGCCTGTCGGAATCAAGTGGAGCGAGATGGACAGCCGATAACGTGCGAGTGTCGATCGTCGATTGCCGGCGATCGGCCGGGGAGGCCGTTACAGGGACTCGTACGCCATGACCGCATCCGATCCCAACTCGTCGACGAAACGAATCCGCAATCTGCCGCCCGTGTTACGGGAGGCTGATGAATCAGCGGCCAAGCCATCGGTGCGCGTCGTCAGCGTCTCGCCCGACGAGCCGGCTGACGCGAAGCGACCTGCGGTGAAGAACGTCCCACCGGTGATTGCGGAGACCAAGCCCAGCCCGCCGACGATCCACGCACCGCCGGAGAAGGCGACGCGCGATGTGTTCATTGCGCCGCGGGTGGTGGACCAGCAGTCGTTCGATGATCTCGCATCGACGCTGCGCACGCTGATCGATGAAGCGAACCAGACGAAGGCCTCGCTCGCGACTGCGGTGACGCGCATCGGTGATGGCGATGCGTACGCCTCGAAGGCGTCAGCGCACTTGCAGGATCGACTTCGTCTCAGTGCGCGCATGCTCAAGGCATTCCAGTCGCAAATCGAACGCGCTGAGCAGGCCGTCGATCGACTCACGAACCAGCAGGATGCGATGACCGAGATGCTCCAGCGCATCGAAGCCGCGCAGCAGGATGAGGCTGATCGTCTCGAAACCATGGCGCGCGACTTTGATGCCGTGCTCGATGAGCGCGCCGACGCCGCGGCGAAGCGTTTCGATGAAGCGCTGGAGAAGCGACAGCATCAGGCGCTCGTGGTCGGCAATCGCATCGACGGTGTGCAGCAACGGTTGGGCGATGTGACGCGATCCATTCAGGATGCCGAAGCGCATCTGCACGCAATGCGGAACGCGGATGCGAAACGTCGCGAAGCCTTTGAACACGCCACGACGAGCGCGGAGACCGTCGCACACAAGTGCTACGAAGCGCAGCGCACATTGACCGATCACCTCAGTGAGATCGATGCCCGCATCG